>JAITBL010000130.1 GCA_031283575.1 Treponema sp.
CGTCCGGACATGGGTAGATACAGCAGCGCCGCGCGTAAACATTATAAGCTGGAATATGCTATCACTATCCGTGACCAAATGCAAGGGGCCGCGTTGCCTGACACCGTGGTCCGGCGGACCTGGGATCAGGGTTGGATTTTTTGTTGATGGGGCGGTGCGGGGGCTGTCCGGTTTTTCGGGCTCAGATTTTTTTGACGGCGGTTAAATTTCGATTGACGCCGCGTAGGGTCCATACCCAAAAGCCCGCTTGCGCGGGCCTTTGGGCGGAATTGGGGCTATGGACCCGTCCGCGAATCAACTTTAATTGACTTCAATCAACTTCAATCAACTTCAATCGACTTTGAAGCGCGATACTTCCTTTACCAAATCATCGATAGTGGATTTGTTGCCGGTGCTTATTGTGCTGATCTGCGCCACCGCGTCGTTGATCTGGTTTGATCCCGATGCCATTTCGTTCATTCCGTTGGTAATTTCCTGGGTTACCGCCTCAAGGTTTTTGCTCTCGGTGATCACTTCCCTGCTTCCCTCAAGCATCTCCGTGGAGCCGTTTTTTACCTGCTGGGTAAGATCCTGGAGTTTTCCGATGGCCTCGAGTATCTGCTGGCTGCCGCTGTTCTGCTCCTCCATGGCGCCGAGTATATTCCCCTCCTGTTCCGCCACGACTTTGACCCCGGCGTCGATTGCCTCGAACTTGTTAAGGACTCCGTCGGTCGACACGGTGATCTTGTCGATTGAGGCCTTGATTTTTTTAAGCACCGAACTGATCGTTTTCGACTGTTCCCCGGAACTTTCGGCAAGCTTGCGTATCTCGTCGGCCACGACGGCAAAGCCCTTTCCGGCCTCGCCTGCGTGGGCGGCCTCGATGGCGGCATTCATCGAAAGCAGATCGGTTTGGCTGGAGATACTTTCCATTACCGCGTTGATTTCCAGAAGGCCTTCGCTTTCGCGGGCAATTTTCTGAATATCCGCGGCGACTTCCTGGAGCCCGTCCCTGCCGACTTCGGCGGAACTGAGCAGCTCCTTTACGTTTTCGGCGTTTTTAAGCAGCGTCGCCGTTACCGATTGGACATTGGCAAGCATTTCCTCTACGGCGCTCGAAGACTGCGAGACGCTTTCGGTCTGATTCTCCACATTGCCGTTGAGTTTGTTGATGTTGGCGGTAATTTGCTCCATCGTAGCGTTCGTTTCCGTTACCGACGCGCTCTGGTTAATCACGCGGCCCTTGATGTTCTGTATATTGGCGGTGATTTGGTTAATCGCCGCGGCGGTTTGATCCATGTTGACGGCCAGTTCATTCCCTATATCAAACAGGGATATGGTCTTCTGTTTGATGGTGACCACCAGGGTGCGGATCTTTTCCAGGGTCTTGTTAAAATAGGTCGCCAGTTCGCCTATTTCGTCCTTGCGGTTAAGTTTGATCGTGCGGGTAAGATCCCCTTCGCCTTCGGAAATATCCTTAAGCGTCGTCGTAACTCTGACGATGGGTTTGGCAATATTTGCCGCGATAAAATAGATCAGGACGGCCGAGATAGCCATGGCCGAAATCAAAATAATCACCGTGATCTTCGTAAGCAGGTTTACCGACTGAAGCACCACATCCTGGGGAGCCGAAGCTACCAGGGTCCAGGGGGTTTTTACGCCTTCCGGATAGAACGGATAACTCTGAATAAACTTTTCTGCGTGGGCCTTCGTTCCGTTTTCGTCGATTGTTGCGATCGAACTCGCGCGCTGGTTGGGCGTTCCGTTCTGCAGGCTCTCCTCGATCATATCTGTTACCGACTGGGTAATGGCGGTAATTTGATCGCTGTCGTGAAGGCTCTTGGATACTATGGCGGGGTTATAATGCGCGGCGATGGTTCCGTCGTTGGAATAGAGGATCGCGCGGCCTTCGCCATAGGGCTTTATCGCTTCGACAAATGTCTGCGTAGTACGCAGATCAATCATGATGCCGCAAAGGCCGACAACATTTCCCTCCGTGATGACAGGATAGGTAATCTGCGCTATCAGTACGGGATTTTCCAGCCAGCTGGTAAAATGAGCGTTACCGAGAACAGGATCGGGATTGCCAATGTTGGCCAATACTTCATGGTAGTTCGGATTGGTTGAAAACGAGCGTTTTGTCACCTGCCTGCCGGACTGTGTAAACCAGGTCATATAACGGCCCGTTCCATCAGTACCTTCCGTATTGGCATACTCGGCGTCGCGGCCGTCAATCACATTGGGCAGCCAGAGGGTGAATACGCTGATGTACTCCTCGTTCGCTTCCATTACCGTATGCATGGTTTCGTCAAAACGCCGGCGCCGTTCCGCGAGGGGAATTATTTGATAGCCGCTCATGGTCTGCGCCAGGGTCTCCGCTACCGTAAGGAAGTTCTCGAAATGGTTTCGTACTTCGCCCGCATAGCGGCCGGTCAAATTCTCCATATTCTCAAAAGCATCCGTGGTTTGCATCTTGCGGGCCTGGGTCAAAACGACCAGGGTAACACCGCCCACGATAATCACCATAAGGGTAAGGACGATCATGGTCAGTCGAGTTTTCAGTTTCATGGCTAAGCCTCCATAGTTTAAGAATAGTTGTATTGAGCAAGAATTTCAAATTTGCTCAGCAAATTTTTTTGCACGCCGAAATGAACGGGGCCTTGAATTCCGGACGGCGTGAGAGTAGAATTCTCTCCATGAACAATCCAGTCAGTGAATATCTGGCTTCGGCCGATGTGTCGAAGATCGACACGGGCTTTTTGGCCTATCTGTGCAGTCTCTGCGAAGTCGCCTCGGTCGCGCCGGAAATCGCCGCTTCCATTGTGAGGGAACTGCAAAACCAGCGGAGCCGCGTCAAGCTTATCGCCAGCGAAAATTACTGCTCGCTGCCGGTGCAGCTTGCCATGGGGAATCTCCTTACCGACAAATACGCCGAAGGCATGCCGAAGCACCGTTTTTACGCGGGGAACGATAATGTCGACGCCATCGAATCCGAAGCCGCCGCCGAGGCCTGCAAACTCTTTGGCGCGGAATACGCCAACGTCCAGCCTCATTGCGGGGCCGACGCCAATGTCCTGGCCTACTGGGCAATTCTTACCGCCAGAATCGAAGCTCCCGCGCTGGAGCGCTTTGGCGAGACCAATCTCTACAAGCTGTCCGATGATCAATGGGCCGCCCTTAAACAGGAACTGGGAAACCAGAAGCTGCTGGGCCTCGACTACTATTCCGGCGGCCACCTTACCCACGGGTATCGCTATAACCTTACTTCGCGCATGTTTGACGTTCACGGCTACTCGGTATCGCCCGAAACGGGCATGCTTGATTACGACGCCATCGAAAAACAGGCGCTGGATCTTAAGCCCTTCATCCTTCTTGCCGGTTATTCCGCCTATCCCCGCAAGATCAACTTTAAGCGCATGCGGGAGATCGCCGACAGGGTTGGCGCCGTTTTTATGGTTGATATGGCCCACTTTGCCGGCCTGGTCGCGGGCAGGGTCTTTACCGGCGATTACGATCCGGTTCCCCACGCGCATGTTGTTACCACGACCACCCACAAAACCCTGCGCGGGCCCCGCGCGGGACTGGTTCTTGCCACAAAGGAATTTGCCGAATCGCTGGACAAGGGCTGTCCGCTCACCATGGGCGGCCCCCTTCCCCATGTAATCGCCGCCAAAGCGGTGGCCTTTAAGGAAGCGCTCAAACCGGAATTCCGCAGTTACGCCGGACGTATTGTCGAAAACTGCCAGGCGCTGGCGGCGTCCTGCGTCAAAAACGGCCTCACCGTTCTTACCGGCGGCACCGACAATCACCTGCTCCTCGTCAACGCCTTCGCGCTGAAGGGCGCTAACGGGCAGCTTACCGGCAGACAGGCGGAAAGCGCCCTGTACGAGTGCCACATCACCCTCAACCGGAACAGCCTGCCCCAGGACCCCAACGGCCCCTGGTATACGTCGGGTCTGCGGATCGGAACGGCGGCGCTTAGTACGCTGGGTATGGGTACGGCCGAAATGGAAGAACTCGGCGGCATTATCGCGCTGGTTCTTAAAAACACCAGCCCCGCTCCCGACGCCAAAGATCCCGCCAAAAAGAGCAGGGCCAAATACCTTCTCGACGAAAAAACCAAAACCGAAGCCCGCGCGCGGGTCAAGGCTCTGCTCGATCGTTTTCCCGTGTATCCCGAACTCGATTTGGAATTTTTGAAAAAGGCCTTTGGCGGGGACGGGGAGCGGGAGCGGTCATGAAGAAGCTCTGTACCGTTTTCATTTTTTTTCTCTTTACGGCTTTCCGCCTGTCCGCTTCGGACCAATCGAGTCAATTGAATCAATCGGACCAATCTAATCAATCGAGTCAATCGAATCAAAATGAGTTAAAAGCGCTGCTTGTATCAAACGACTACCAGGGAATAGAAGAATACGTATCGAAACAGGAAAACGCGGCGGACGAAGCCGGATGGTATCCGCTGCATTACGCGGCGGCCTACGGGGATGCAAAAAGTCTGGAGATAGTTTTGGCCGCCCTGGACGATGTTCATGTCAGGGACGGCGAAGGCAATGTACCCCTGATTAACGCGATGCTCTTTTCAAATTATGAAACGTTCAGGGCGCTGCTTGATTCGACCGATCTTTACCAGTCGAACAGGCGCGGCGGTTTTCCGTTTCTCTACCTCATGTATCTGCCGGAAGAAACCTGGGAAGACGCGCTCAGGGCGTTTCTTGGCTGCGGCCAAAACATCAACCAGCGTACTGGTGAAGCGGTAACCCTTCTCAATTACGCCGTTATGGGCGGCCATGAAAAACTGGTAAAACTCCTCCTTGAAAACGGCGCGTCAATAATTTTTTCCGACGCGAGCATATTGCTTTACCCGATTGATTATTCGGTGTATATCACCAAAAACTACACCGATATGGTACTTGCCGGCGATTCACACTGGGAAAAAAGAAAGGCGATAAACGCCCTGCTTGCGGAATACGGCGGCGAAGAGCGGAACATCCCGAATACCATCGGCATAACGGGCAACTATTTTATGACGATGATTAATATTATTTCCACTGTCAATCAACGGGCGGCCGATGTACAGGAAATCAACCGGCAGAATTTTTTTACCGAATACACAAATCTTTCCGGCGGAACCGATATAATCATCACCAAAGAAGACAGCGTCAGAATGCTTGAAACCTGTACCGGCAAAAAAATTAATCTTGATGTGTACTACGGTGATTTTGAGCGGGTCCTGCGGGAAGCGGCCGAATCCGAAGAAGTCTGTTACGTGATTGTCAACATGGGTAACAGCCCCTATGTGACGCAATATTGGGCCGCGTTTTACGGTGAAAGCGCGATCGAAGGTTTTGCCGACTGTTCCGGAACTTTTACGATTATGGACCCGGTGTTTTTCAGGATGAAGGATATAAGCACGGTGATCATTATCACGGCACATTAACGTCCCGCAACAGGAGTATATGGAAGATGAAAAAACAGGCCGGACGATATGGATATTGACAGTTCCGCGCCGGAACATTCTTCCGGCGCTATCGCGGGAATGACGGTTCCCCAGGCGCGTGAATTGATCGGCGCCCACATCATTCAGGTTAAACTTAACGAAAAGCAATGCGCCGCGCTGGAAGCGGAAGCGGCCAAATGGCGCGGACGGGCGGAACTGGCGCGCTCAAAAAACGCCGCGGATCTGCAGGCGGAAGCGGAACGCCTGGCCGCCGCCGCCGAAACAAAGCTGGCGGCCCTCAAGGCGGAAACGGCTGAACTTGCGGCGGACATTAAACGCCTGTTCCGTCAGCTTCCCGCTCTGGCCGCGCGGGAGCGTTCCGTTGATCCCGATCTGCTCCTCCAGGAACTCCTGATCAGCGCCGGCATGAATCCGGGGGAAGAAGCCCTGTTGGGCGTTGAGCGTAAATTTGCCGCTTTGGAAAAAGACGCGGCGGCCGGCGCGGAACTGGCGGCGCTCAAGGCAAAGCTGGCCGGCGGCGGGAACGGGGCTTGAGCCGCGTTCCCCTGCTGCCCGAACGGCCGCGCCCGCTGATCTTCGCCCATCGCGGCTGTTCTTCCCTGGCGCCGGAAAACACCATGGCGGCCTTTCGCAAGGCCCGTGAAACGGGCGCGGGCGGAATCGAACTTGACGTGCACGCGGCGGCGGACGGAAGCCTGATCGTCGCCCACGACGACACGTTTAAGCGCACCGCGCCCGCCGGCAACAACGGCGGCGGGCGGCCGCTGGAAGAACTGACTTACGGCGAAATAAAACGCATTGATGTCGGTTCCTTTTTCGCCCCCGCGTTTTCCGCCGAACGGCCGCCTTTGCTCGAGGAAGCGCTCGAGGAATTCTGCCCCGCGCTCTACATTGACATCGAGTTAAAATCACGCAAAATCAAAAACGATCCCCTGCCGGATCTTTTGGCGAAAAAACTTAAAGTTCTGGGTCCCCGTATTGCCTGCGCGCTTACCGTTTCTTCTTTTAACCCGTTCTGCCTTGCCGCTTTCAAAAAATCCTGGGGGCGCGAACGGGGCGCGCTGCCGCCCGTCGCGTCTGCCGTGTTCTACTGCGCCGGCGCGGAAGTACAGTTCCTGTTCCGTCACGGCGCGGGCAGCTTTATCGCCGCCTGTGATTACCTTAAGCCGCGCCATGATCAGGCGCACGCGTGGCGGCGGGCGCTCGCCGCGCTTGAAGGGCGGCCCCTCGTTCCCTGGACGGTCGACGATCCCGCCTTGGCGCGGCGGCTGCTGGACCGGCCCTGCGCGGGTATTATCACCAACCGGCCGCAGGATATTGTTCCGGCCGTCAACGCGTGAACTTGAACAACTTTTCCCGTCCTGCTATACTGACGTACCGGATGCTTTCGCGGCATCGTATTCATTTTTTGATGTGTGGGCAGAGGAACACAGTGACAGCAAAACGAACACCCGGTGAACGAATCATCGAACTTTGCAAGACGTACTCAATTACGCGGGAAGCCCTGGCCGAACGTTCGGGGCTGGATCGGGAACTTATCAGGCGTATCGAGGAAGAAGGCCATATCCCCGATCTTGCGCCGCTCCTTAAAATTTCCCGCGCCCTGGGAGTGCGCCTGGGAACCCTGCTCGACGACCACGAAGAGCTGGGGCCGGTAATTACCCGCGCGGGAGCGGCGGCTCAGGCCGCCCGCTTTATTACCGGCGGCGCAAAGGAAGAAACGGATCTTGTTGATACGGCTCATCAGGGGCACATCTTCCACGCCCTCGCCGCCGACAAGGGAAGCCGCCACATGGAACCCTTCATCGTCGATATCAAAAGCGGTTCCGAGCAGCCCAAGTCGTCGCATGAAGGCGAAGAATTTATGTATGTGCTTGAAGGCGCCATCACCGTTGATTACGGAAAGGACAGCTACACGATCAACGCCGGCGATTCAATCTATTACGATTCCATCGTGCCCCACCGCGTTATTTCGGAGCGGGGAGGGCGTATCCTCGCGGTAATCTATACGCCGGCCTAAACCGACATCGGGAACACAGCATGCAATACCTGGAAACAACCCTGGGTTCGCTTCTTCGTCAAAAGGCGCGGCAGCAGCCCAACCACGATTTTATTGTTTACGCCGACAGGGATCTCCACTGGACCTATGCCGAATTCGACAAGCGGGTCGATGATCTGGCCCGGGGGCTTTTGGCCATAGGCCTAAAAAAAGGCGACCATGTGGGAATCTGGGCCACCAATGTGCCCGACTGGAACACCCTCCTCTTTGCCACGGCGCGGGCGGGGATGATCCTCGTTACCGTCAATACCGGCTACAAGCTCCACGAACTTGAATACCTGATGAAACAGTCCGATCTCAAATGCCTCTTCCTTACCGATAACTACAAAGATTCCGACTATATCTCCATGGTGTACGAGCTGGTGCCGGAACTCAAGACGGCGCCCCGCGGCCTGTTGAATTCGGAAAAGTTTCCCGCGTTTAAAACAGCCGTGTACATCGGCCCGCAGAAGCATCGGGGCATGTACAGCATGAATGAAGTTCTGCTTTTGGGACAACACACCCTGGAGATCGAAATTCTCAAGATCGAAGCTGAATGTGATGCCAACGACGTGGTCAACATGCAGTATACTTCGGGGACCACCGGCTTTCCCCGAGGGGTTATGCTTACCCACCGTAACATACTCAACAACGGCCTGGGAATTGGCGATAACCAGCGCTTTAGCGAAAAGGACATCGTGTGCCTGCCTGTCCCGCTCTTCCACTGCTTCGGCCTCGTGCTGGGGATGATGGCGGTGATCACTCACGGCTCTACCGCGGCAATGCTCGAATGGTTCGATCCGCTCCTTGTACTTGCCACGGTGCAAAAAGCCCGCTGCACCGCCCTCTACGGCGTTCCCACCATGTTTATCGCCGAACTGAATCATCCCATGTTCAAAATGTTTGATCTTTCCACGCTCCGCACGGGGATCATGGCGGGAAGCCCCTGCCCCATCGAAGCCATGCGGCAGGTGATCGACCTGATGAATATGAAGGAAGTAACGATCTGTTACGGCCTTACCGAATCTTCTCCGGTGATGACCCAGACCCGCTACGACGACGATTTGCAGGCCAAGGTTGAAACCGTCGGCAGGGAACTGCCAGGCATCGAAGTAACGATACGCAATCCCGATACGGGTGAAGAGTGCCCCGGCGGAACCCACGGTGAATTTTGCTGCCGGGGCTACAATTTGATGAAGGGTTACTACAATATGCCCGAAGAAACCGCCAAATGCATTGACAGCCAGGGCTGGCTGCATTCAGGCGACCTTGGCGTCAGGGACGAGCGGGGCTACTTCCGCGTTACCGGCCGCATCAAAGACATGATCATACGCGGCGGCGAAAACGTTTACCCCAAAGAAATCGAAGATTTCCTCTACACGATGCCGGGAATCAAGGATGTACAGATCGTCGGCGTTCCCAGCGAAAAATACGGCGAAGAGATAAGCGCCTTTGTGATCCTTCATGAAGGGGTTTCCATCAGCGAAGAAGACGTCAGGGATTATTGCCGCGGCCAGATCAGCCGTTTCAAAATTCCCCGCTATGTTTTTTTTGTGGAGGCGTATCCGCTCACCTCATCAGGAAAGATACAAAAATATCTGCTCCGCGAGGAAGGGGCAAAGCGCATTGCCGCGGGCCCCGGCGCGGCCTAACCCTTTTCCCTGTTCCACAGGTAGCTTTCCCTGATTTCGCCTACCGCCTGGCTAAAGCGCTCGTTTAATTCATCAAGATACACATGAAGGCGCCTGGTATGTTTTCCGTCCAGCGGGTTGGTAAGAAAAAAGCGATAGGGTTCAACGTCCAGGGCTGCGGCGAGTTTGCTGATTGTTTCCGGCGACACCCATTTCTTGCCGTTTTCAATATCGTTTACAAAGTTGTGGGCAAGTTCCGCCTTGATCGAAAGCGCCAGTTGGGAAAGCCGCTGTTTTTGCCGGTAAAATTTAAGGTTGCCGCTAAAAACGGCGCGAATATCGCAGCCCGCGGAGTTTTTCGCCATGACACATTGTCCGCTTCTTCGGCGTCATGCGCAAATAACCATTGTCGCAATGTGTCGCCAATAGCCGTACCGGATGTGTTGTTAAATCGTTACAGCGCGGGATCAGGATTCCGTATGGGTGAATTTACGGCTCTGCACCAGATCGCGGCCCTCAAAATTGCCCGCGTTGACAAAATCGCCCATCAATCGGGGGAGTATGGTAACATGAGGGGTTTCGCCCGAAATGGTAAGCCGCCCCGGCTCCGCCTTTTTTGAGCCCAGGTGAAAAATAAAGTTGACCGCGTCGGAAACTACCGTGCCCGTTTTGCCCGGCGGCAGGTAGGTGATTGCGCCAAAATGAAGGGCAAACACAAAGTTTGCCTGAATGTTCAGCCCCAGGGTTTCCAGCGATACCAGCGGAGCGGCGAGCAGCATGCGCAGGCAGGAAACAACCGCGGCGTTGGCGCAGTTTTCGCGCGGCGGGATGATAAAAAGGCAATCCTTGCCCGTATCCATCCAGAGCAGCGCTTCGGTATCCTGAAGATTCCGGTTAAGGTAGGCAAGGAGGCGCTTGTAGAGCTGATTATAGGCCGCTTCGCCAAAACGGGATTGCAGCGATGTCTTGCCCTGGAACGAAACATAGAGCAGGTAGACGTTTACTTTGGAGCCGGAAGCAACCGTTTTCCAGCCCGCAAAGGCGGTCGTATTGAGTTTGATCGTTTGCCCAAAACTTTTAGGCGCGGCCGCCGCATCGTTTTTTTGTTCCGGACCGCCGCCGCCGTTTGCGGCGAGTTTCCAGCCGGCGGCGGTCTGGTAACGTTTGCTGCCCGCGTTCTTGAGCGCGGCGGGTCCGATATAATCGGCCGCGCCTTCAAAAAACCAGACGGCGGGATCCTTGCAGGAACCTTTAAGATCAATGATGCCCCAGGGCGCGTCCTTGCAGCGCCTTTTAAGCAGCGCCGCCGCTTTTTTTAGATCCGCGGCGGTATAGCCGATTATATCAAGGTAAGTCAGATCGTCCGCCCGGGGAGCGTGCCTGCCCAAAGCGGCGGCGGAAAGATATTCCGGCGCGGCCGCTTCTTTTTTACCGTGCAGGGCCGTCTTGACGGCCGCCTCTTTTTTGGAAAAGATGTAGACTGTCATAACTTCTCCTGCTTTACCTGATAACAACGGAATTTGCCCGCGGCCGAATTTTGTTCTTTCCCGAAAATATTGAGTATTCCCTGATCCAGGTTAACCGCGAGCGTGTTTGATACCACGAGGGAATTGGGAATGGCGGCTTTTCCTTCCAGGGCAATCGCTTTTTTTACCGTCTCGTTCTTTAAGCACTCCGCTTCGCTTTCGGAGTACTGCACCGGCCCGGAATGCGCCGCAAGACGCAGTTTGATTTCGGAATTAAGGGGGTTTGAGATTTTATTGTAAAGAAAGATTTCGTTGATAATTTCGATTCCGGCAAAGACGGCCATACGCGCCGCGTTTCCCACCATAAAAGCGCCCAGAGCGCCGTCCCCCTCCCAGGACCAGAGCCTGCCCAGACGGGAGACGACCGACCTGGTTACCAGCGTGCGCAGATCGCCATAGGCGCGGTTAATCAGCTCGCCCGGATTTTCCTTGACCAGAATTGAGTTCCCGGCAATGTCAAGGCGCAGCGTCACTATCTGCCTTTCATCGCCTTCGGACAGGCGGCCCCAGTTACGGCTTATCCGCTCGGCCTGGTTTTCAAAAAATTGTCCCGTGGTTTTGTCAAAGGTATAGCCCGCCTGGGTTATGTCGCCGATCACGTCGTCAAGGCCGCGCAAATCATAGCGGCGTCCCATATAGCCCTTGCTGTTGATTTGAATCAGGCGTTCGACAAAATCGATATAGCTGCCGTCCCGTATCAGATCGGTTACAATGCGGTTAGCCGCATCCTGGTTGGCGATGGGCTGTCCTTCATGGTAGCCGCTCTGTTTATAGATGTCATAGCGGGGGTTCACCATTTGGACGAAACGTATCATGTCGGCAACCGAAAGGGAGCTGTACAAACATTTACGGCAAAAGCGCGAAGAAAATCCTTTGCTTTTCATATCTGTGCAGTTTACTACAAATGATTTTTGATTTAAAGTAGCAGGCAATGACTCCCCGTTCCGAAAGGCGGGCCCCTGGCTATCAAACCCCGCCGCGAATGAAGTGGGAAGCAACAGGGGCTTTGCCGCTGCTTACCGGCGTACTGCCCCCGCTGGCCGCCGTGGTAATTCTTGTTCTGGCGGCGCTGTTTTTTTCCGGCTGTTATACCGTCAAGCAGGGAACGATCCTGCTGGGGTATCTGGGCAGGGCGACGCCGCTGGAAGAACTGGCGCAAAACCCTGATACCGGCGACGAGGCGGAAAAAAACCGGCTTTTCGCCGCGCGGGCGCTGGATATACGGGCGTTTGCCATGGACGAGCTGGGTTTACAAAAGAGTAAAAACTATACGCGGTATGTAAGTCTTGACCGCGATTACCTTGCCGTAGTGGTTTCGGCCTGCGCCGCCGATTCGTTTAGCACGCGGCTTTGGCATTACCCCGTGGTGGGCGCGCTTCCCTACAAGGGCTTTTTTGATCCTGCCGACGCCCGCAAGGAAGCGGCGCGTCTTTCGGCGGACGGTCTGGACGTATGGGTGCGCGGCGTGGACGCCTTCAGCACCCTGGGCTGGTTTAAAGATCCCCTCTATTCGTATATGCGGGAATACCCCGTGTACGCCCTTGCCGATCTGATCATTCACGAACTGCTCCACGCCACCGTTTTTATCAAGGGACAGCCGGCCTTTAACGAGCAGCTTGCCGAATATGCGGGCTCCGAGGGCGCGCGCCTCTACACGCTTTCACGTTTTGGCGAAAATTCCCCCGAATACCGCCGGCTCCTTTCCGGCAGGCACGACGCCGCGGCCTTTGCCGCTTTTCTCCGCGGCCTCAGCGCCGAGCTGGACGGCCTGTACGGCAAGACAACCCTTGACCGCGGCGCAAAGATCGCCGAAAAGGAGCGGATCATAAGCGCCGCCAAAACGCGCTTTGCCGCGGAATATGACGGGCGTTTTGAAAACGACGCCTACCGCTTTTTTTCAGACTTGCCGGTAAACAACGCCTATCTTGACCTTTACCGCCTCTATGAAGCGGATACTTTTTTTGCGGACCTGGCGGCGGAAACCGGCGCCGGCCTTTCCGAGTTCATAGCCGCCGCCAAACTCGTTACCGGTAAAAATCCCCGGCAGGAGCTGCGCGAGCGCCTTGGAATTGTACCTTAACTTTCGCGATAGACGCGGGTTATTCGAAAGTCTGGTTTAATACCGCGCGGCTTGCCGCGCGGAGGCCCATTCGCCGGCACTTTCCGCTAAAGCATTTCCCCCAAATTCCGACATTAAGAAAGAACCGTACTAAATGAAAACCGCGCCCGTTGGGCCTCCGGTGTTCGTGATGTCCGGGTATCCTCACCCTTCCGGGGACGGGTGGGTCGAGGGTTCAGCGTTTTGCCTGATAAAGCAGAACGCACAAGGCACAGGGCGTAAGTCCCATCAACTAAAGATCCTCGTTTGGGGGTCCGCAGTTATTACGTGTTTTACGGCAAGGATGCCGCGGTTTCCGGTCCGTCATAGGGACGGCAGGAAACCGAAAATACCAAAGGAGTGTATTGTATGATAATCAACCACAACCTCAGTGCAATGTTTGCCGACAGATCCCTCAAAGTTACCCAGGTCTCCCTGGACAATTACATGGAGAAACTGTCGAGCGGCTTGCGTATCAACCGCGCCGGTGATGATGCTTCTGGACTTGCTGTTTCCGAAAAGCTTCGCAGTCAGATCCGCGGCCTGAATCAGGCGTCAGTGAACGCCCAGAACGGTATTTCGTTTATTCAGGTAACGGAAGGGTATCTCCAGGAAACCCAGGACATCATGCAGCGCATGCGTGAGTTGGCGGTGCAGTCTTCGAACGGTATTTATTCCGCCGAAGACCGGATGTACATCCAGGTCGAAGTTTCACAGCTTGTCGACGAAGTGGACCGGATTGCATCCCACGCCCAGTTCAACGGCATGAATCTGCTGACCGGCCGTTTTGGCCGTCTTATCGGCGAAAATGTGGTTACCGCCTCTATGTGGCTCCATATCGGCGCCAACATGGATCAGCGGGAACAGGTTTATATCAACACCATGACAGCGAAGGCCCTTGGGGTCCGCAATGTCGGTGATGAATCGATTATTTCGCTGTCCAGCCCGGACAACGCCAACCGTGCCATTGGAACCCTTGATGAAGCGCTGAAGAAGATCAACAAACAAAGAGCTGATCTCGGCGCCTACCAGAACCGCCTGGAACACGCTGTCCGCGGCTTGGACATCGGAGCCGAAAATATGCAGGCTTCCGAATCCCGCATCCGCGATACCAACATGGCTAACGAGATGGTGTCCTTTGTGACTCACCAGATCCTCAACCAGGCCGGTACCGCCATGCTTGCTCAGGCCAATCAGAAAGGACAGACTATTCTTCAGCTTTTGCAATAGCAAAAGACGTACTCGGGAAGGCGCCGTTCCGGTTACAGCCGGAACGGCTTCTTTTTTTTCGATGGCGTTCGTATCCGCTTGTTTTTATCGTTATCAGGGTGTATACTGAATAGGGTTGATTTTACGGCCCCGGCAACAAGGGGGTGTTGGATTTTGACAGGTCTAACTTATCATGCCGATAAAAAACCGCGCGTTTGTATTCTGTGCGGCGGTAAATCTCCGGAACATGAAGTTTCCCTTTGTTCAGCAATGAATGTGATAAAGGTTCTTGATCGGGGAAAATTCGATTATTTTCTGGTTGGAATTGATAAGTCCGGCAGGTGGTTTTACTGTCCAGGTGATTTAGAGGGCAAATTTATTACCAATACCGATACTACGCTCAAACTTGATACCCCCTCGTTCCGGCAGGTAACGTTCACCGGTCCAACAGGCGGCGCGCTTGTCAATATAGAAAACGGCGAAACAGTAGACCATTGCGATGTTGTTTTTACGGTCCTGCATGGAATCAACGGCGAAGACGGTACGGTACAGGGTTTGTTGACATTGGCGGGTGTGCCTTATACCGGCGGCGGTATACTTGGTTCCGCGCTGGGTATGGATAAGGATATGCAAAAGCGCGTACTGCGCGACGCGGGTATTCCTGTCACAAAAAGCATCACCCTGTATTCGTATGGCGCCATACCGGATTTTGAAACCGCCGCGGGGGAATTGGGCTGTCCCCTGATCAGTAAACCGGCCTGTTCCGGTTCGTCTATAGGGGTTCGTAAAATACAAAATAAAAGCGAATACGCGGACGCTGTACGCGAGGCTTTCTCTTACGCGCCAAAGATATTACTGGAAGAATTTATCAGGGGACGCGAAGTCGAGTGTTATGTGCTTGGGAATGAAAACCCGAAAGCTTTTTCCCCGGGCGAAGTTGATATGCGGGGCGATCTCTATTCTTATGAGGCAAAATATCAGCGGGCGGCAAGATGGGGTATTATCTATCCGGCAAAAACCGGTGAAAAAACAAAAGCAGAAATTATGCGGCTTGCGGAAAAAACTTTTACTGTTCTTGAAGGATCGGGATTTGCCAGGGTCGATTTTTTCTTAAAAGAGGATGATTCCATTTTGGTAAACGAAATAAACACCATTCCCGGATTTACCTTCCTTCGTTCTTTCCCCAAAGAGTGGGAGGATGCGGGGTTTTCTTGCAGCAGTATTATCACCTGTATTATAGAACTGGCTGTTAACCGGTATATTATGTATACAAAAATCAAGACTTGTTTTAAATGAAACAGGGAGGCGGCGGGATAATTATGGGATCAAAAAGGTCTTATGTCATTTGGTTTATCATCTGCACCGTGATCTGTGTAAGCACCGCTCTTGTGTGCGTATTCAACTGGAAACTGCTCAAACGGCCGGTATTCCAGAAGACCATTGAACTTGAATCGCCCCGTCTGGCAAAGTACCAGGCCGATGGAAATATTTACATCATTGACGCGGGTTTGTACCGTCTGATCTGTATGGCCCCGGACGGTAAAACAAAATGGACTGTTACGACGGAACGCCTTGAGCAGTATGTCAAATTTATCGATCTTGCCGCCGATGAACGGGGAAATGTCTATGTATGCTGCAAAGAATTTGAAGGCGACGCTTACCTGACCAAACGCGATTTTATCCGCCAGTACGACAGCAGGGGAAAATTTGTACGGGATATTTTGGTTGTCGATTATACCGATGACTCGGAAGACAGGCCGCACGTTTTCCCCCAATTCAGTTCTTTTAATTATGACAATGGCGTTTTGTCTTTTATCCGTACGATGGAAAGCAAGGTAATTCTTTACCGTTTTGACACCTTTCGCAACGCGCTTGATCAAAAAGTATTTTATCCCGGAATGGGCGGTTATGCCGTTGCCCGTGTGGCAATGAAAGATTTTAATAATTTTGCCTACACAACCCGCAGTGGTGATATTTACGAAGTGGTAGACGGCGCTCCTTCTGCCCTGAGGGTTTCGTTTAACTGGACAGAAAAGGACGGCGGTATTATGCCGTGGTTTTTGCATTATGAAGGGGATAGTCTTATTTTTTGGGACATGGCAAGCGGGCAGCTGTTTCGTATCAACAGTAATAATCAACCCGTCCCCGTTCTGCCCGCTGATTTTTTTGAATCGCTTTCCAGCAAGGGGCAGGCGCCGGGCTACGCTGTTTTTGGTTCCTACGGCGATTATTATGCCGGTGTATTTGGCGACTATGCGTGGTTTTATAACGCCAAAGAATTTGTAACATGGCCCAAAGGCCTGGAGCTGCCGCCAAGGGAGCGGATTTTTATCGCCACGGTGCAGGTTCTTTTTGCGGCGGCGGCTATTTCTTTTTTTGTCAGCTGTTTTATCCTTGTTGTCTTTATGTTTGACCGTTATGTGTCGTTATTTGTAAAGCAGACAGTAATAATTATTCCGATTGTGATTATTGGTTTTTTTGTTTTATATCGAACTACGTTTGACGCCATGTCTGAACGTATTAAAACCCAGATTTTTCATGAACTTAGCATGGTGGCCAATCTCGCCGCCAAACAGATCAGCGGCGATGATCTGGAAGAACTTACCAGCACTAAAGATTATCAAAGTGATGCCTATAAAAAACTTTCCACAGCCATGAAGGATATAGTGGCTGATAACAAGGAAGTGTGGGGCAGATCATTTTATGCGGGAATCATGAAGGGCGTACGCGCCTGGCGCTGGATTTGTGTATCTGACGATGAATTTAATCTGTTCCGCCCGACAGCTGTGGTCAATTTGAGCGATGAGGAATTGGATTTTTATAATGCGGGGGGCATTGATTCCGGCATTGCAGAAACAAATGAAGGTTTATGGGCTTATGCCAGTAACGCCCTTTTTAAGAGTGATGGTGAAATAGCGGGATTTTTTGAAATCGGTATTGATTTGAACGGTTATGAAAAGAGCAATATAGAGCAAAGCAGAAAAACCGTAATTATTGCGGCGCTTGTTTGTGTCGTTATTCTTTTGGTTTTAATTGTCATACTGGCAATGATTATTAGGCAGCTTTCCACCGTGGCAAGCGTGTTGAAGAGAATCGGTTCGGGAGATTATTCCGCCCGTGTACATTATAAGGCCAGGGATGAACTGGGCACGGTAAGTTACGGCTTTAACAGTATGGCGGCAGAACTCGAAAAACAGATAGGCCATATTACCGAAATAAACGCTTCGACAGTACGTTTTGTACCGGTTCAATTTATGGAATATTTAAAGGTGCCGGATATAACACAGCTAAAGCTGGGCGCAAGCGTTCAACATAATTTTACGATATTGTTTTTTGACATACGTTCTTTTTCGATTCATTCGGAGTTAATGAGCGTAAGCGAAACCTTTAAATTCATCAACAATATTCTGGGAGTTTCCGGCCCTGTTATACGAAAATACAACGGTTTTGTTGATAAATACATGGGTGACGCGGCAATGGCCCTGTTTCCCTTTGCCGTAGACGCGGTTAAAGCCGGTATCGAAATTTATCAGGAAGTCGTGCTTTCCGCGAACGCCAAAGTAAAGATGGGGCTGGACGGCGTTAATATAGGCGTCGGTCTCCATACGGGGCCTGTCTACCTTGGTATCATCGGCGAAAATGAGCGGCTTTCCGGCTCGGTCATTTCAAACAATGTAAATCTTGCTTCGCGTATAGAATCGCTTACCAAACAGGTAAAATCCGGCATGTTGATAACCAGCGCTACCTTTAACAGAATTCCGGACGAAGAACGTAATTTTAGCTACCGCTTTATTGGCATGATAAAAGTCGCCGGCGTCAACGAAATTACCGGTGTCTTTGACATACTGGACGCGCTGCCGAAAAAAGTACGTCAGCGGCGGCTTAAGACAAAGCTTGTGTTTGAATCGGGCGTCAGGCTGTATCATACCAAAAACTACAAAAAAGCCGAAGCGCGTTTTATTAAAACCCTGGAAGCCGACCCTGACGATCTGTGCGCGTCAATTTGTCTTGAAGAAACCAGGGCGCGTATAAAAAATCCGGATCTTCCCAGTGTGTTTGTGTTTGACAGGAAATAGGACGGTAAATGGGCGCCCGGTTTATCCTGAACGATTTACAGCAAAAAGCGTTTGATTACTTTGTGACGCGGGGCTTTTTACCGGTAGATAAAGACGCTTACCCCGTATTTAAGCGTTATGACGGCGGCGATAATCTTTTGGGAGAAATGACCGCCACCGTTGCCGTTATCTGGGGCTTTGAATATTATGCCCTTTACAAAGTAATGGGCGGGTATTTATGCAGTCTGTGGTTTTTTCGTCATGATCCTGATTACTATTTTGAGGTGAACCGTCCTTCCCGTCCGGATTGTTCCTTAAGCGATTTGATAAGCGCCTTGTATACCATGACACAGGAAGCGGGTTTATCCTGTCTGCGTATTTATTCGGTCAACGAAGAAAACCTGAAGGAGTTTCAGAACATACCCGGCTTTGATATAGAGACGGACTATTCCGGCGATCGCAGCGAATATTTTTATAAAGTAAAGGATTTAATGGAATTAACGGGGAGCGTTAATTTCTACAAACGCAAACGTCTTAAACGCTGTTTTTCCCTGGATAATATTTCAATTAAACCCATTACCGGCGAAAATATCAATCTTGTTCTGGGGGTACACGATAAATGGTGCGAACATCAGGATTGTGATTATTGCCGATCATTTGTCGGCTGCGAAAGAAAAGCCCTGGAGATCATGGTCTCTATCTATAATGATAAAGAAAAAACGGGTCTTTTGCTTTACGAAGGCGATGTGCCGGCGGGGTATATTATTTGTGAACAAATCAATAAAAAAGTGTCTTATCTGTATCAGGGCAAGGCGGTTATTCAGGATTTTTTTATTTATCTTATTTATATGATGTATAAAGATTATCTGCCGGATGTGGAATACATGGATTTAAATGAAGATATGGGACACGAGGGGCTTAGAATGTTTAAAAGGCATTTAAGCGTTTACGAATTGTGGCGCAAATATCTTTTAACATACGGGAAACAATGAGCCATGCGGTTAAAAACACGGGTAAATTTAAACGAGGCGCAGGAAAAAACATATTCTGTTTTAGCGCAGAATGGATTTGAACCCATGGAAGCGGGATCTTTTCCCTTTTTATACGCTTACAGGGCGGATAATCAACTGCATGAACTTAGCGCAACAACCTGCGCCATCTGGGCGTTTGCCTACAGGGCGATATATAAAATGATACATTCCTGTTTGACAAGCGTTTGGTTTTACCGCGATGGAAAGGTGTTTTTCTATGTACACCGTCCCCAAAGTTCAGAATATTCCTTGCAGGAAATTGTTGACACTCTTTATCGTTTGGCTATAGAGTCGGGGCTTGATTCATTGCAGCTATGGCCTGTCGAGGAGCGATTTTTGGATGACTATAAAGCTGTTGAAGGATATGATACGGAATTTGAAAACAACGAGAATATGAGCGAGTATAAATACCGCATTCTTGATATAGTCAAATTGGAAGGCGGGGCCAATCAAAACAAGCGGACCATTTTAAAAAAATATTTTGACAGGGCAAACATTATTTCATTAAAAAAAAGTAATTTTGATATTTGCCTTGATATAGAAGAAGAGTGGTGTAAAACGGAAGACTGTGACAGTTGCTATTTTTATGGAAGCGGCTGTGCAAAAGACTCGCTGTTTCAAATGCTGACAATATTCGATGACAATATACACAGGGGATTGTTGGGATTTATTGATGGTAAACCAGTGGCGTATTCAATCTGGGACAAGATTAAACCCGGGTATTATGTAACTTATTTTGCAAAATCCATAGTAAAGAATTTTACGACATACCTTTATTATGTCATGGCAAAAGATCATATGCAGGATGGAATATTTTTGAATAATGGCCCCGATATGGGCAAAGAAGGCTTGAGGAATTTCAAGCGTCATTTGAGTACTTACGAACTCTGCGGCAAATATCTTTGTACTTTCAGGAAACAAGATGTCCAATGTTAAAACCCGTTCGTCCGCTGATTTTTTTTGTTTGCAGGGATTTAAACCCATAGAAAGCGGTGATTTCAATTTATTCAGGGAATATGAAGGCCCCGCAAGGTTGATTGAACTTACCGCCACCCTCAGCGTTAATTGGGCTTTTGCCTCTTCCGGTTGTTATAAAATCGTTATGGATTATCTTTGCAGCGTATGGTTCTTTGAAAACGGGACCTGTTTTTGTATCCAGAATAAACGAGGAAAATATCATTCGCTAAAAGAGCTTGTTGATTTTTTGTATGATTTGTCTGTCAGGGCCGGATTGACCGGTTTAAAAATAAATTTTTTGGATGAAGTTTTGCTGCCCGATTTTACCTCGGTGGAGGGGTACGATATACATGCCGCTTATGATGAAAATTTAAGCGAATATGTATATAGGCCCGCGAATCTGCTTGATCTGGAAGGAAAAAATAACCAGAACAAAAGAACCTGTATCAATAAATTCAGCAAGATTGACAATTTATCCTTTGCGGAGCTTACCCCGGAAAATTTTAAATATTGTTTTGCTGTTGAAGAACGCTGGTGCGAAACCCAGGATTGCCCGGCCTGCGAGGCATCCTGTGGATGCGCCAAAAAGTCGCTTGAAACAATGGAAGTCATTTTTAACCCGATTATACATCATGGGATGCTCGCTTTTATGGATAACCTCCCTGTAGCTTATGGTATTTGGGAAAAAAAAGAAAACGGCATAGTCTTTCTCTATTTTGCAAAATCAATCCTTGACAATTTTGCCATTTACTTTTATTATATACTGGTTAAGAAGTACCTGCGGGACGCTGAGTATATCAATGTTGGCGCTGATATGGGTATCGCGGGGCTGAGGCATTTTAAAGGCCATTTGAGCGAACATGAAGTTTGGAAGAATTATTTTTGTACTTATCAAAGGAACGGGAAGTTATGAATACGCCAGTAATTAAAAGGATCGCCATAGTGTGCTTCCTCATTGCCGCTGTTTTATCGCTTATTCTGGCGCTAAACAGAAAAAAAATAAATTTAAACCCATGGCAAACAAAGGGCATGCTGGAATGGTGCCTTTACGCAAGCGGAAACGGTGAAAGGCTTGCCATGAGCGGAAACGGCAAAGAGTCCGTAGTTGTAGTCGATAATAATGACAGGCTTATTTACCGCCTGGACGCAAATACCGGCAATAAAGAGTCCTTTAAAAATACTGTGTTCATCACCCTGGATAATGAAAATAATCTCTATGTGCTTGACTGGAATTTTGGGGGCGTTTTTACCGATAATGTCGAACGTATTATCAAATATGATGAAAACGGCAGGTTTGTTCAGGAATTATATGCTTACCGCTATTTAAATGAAGACAATATATTCAGTATAGGTAAAATCAAGGGGATAGCTTGTTCTAATAACAGCATTTATTTTGCGCGATTGGAACGCGACGGATTTTATCTGGAAGAAATATCAACCGATGGATTGTTCGATGTTAGAACAGTTGCAAAATATTTATATCCCAATGCAATGAGCGATATTTCTTATCTGCATATTAATCCAAATATAAAGCGCCTTGCAGGTGTAACAAAAAGCGGTACGATCAAACAGTTTGATTTTTCCGGCAACGAGCTTGGTGAATGGCCTGCCCCGCCAGGCACATTACCCTTTATGGCGGTTTCTGATGCCCACGGCAATATTATTTATTCCGACATACTCACCTACGAGCTTAACCGTATTGATACCGCAACGGGTGAACATTCCGTAGTGGTCCCCGCGGAAGAAGGCATTCGGTACGATGAAATAAATTATGAAGGGGACACGCTGTATGCGGCGCCCAATACCGAGTATATTCTCATGCTCAACGACAGCGGTTCAAAAGAAGCTTTATATTCATACACACTTCCGGACACAACAGTAATTGTAGGCCGGCTTATGTTTATTGCCTTGATACTGGACGCGCTTGTCTGGGCGGGGTGTATTATTGGCGTTGTTTTACTTTTTAGGCGCATTAGCCTTAGCGATAAATTTAAACAAATAATTTTGGCGACCATTTGTATCGCATTGGGCGCGAGTGTATCGGCCATACTCATTGTCCGTGACATGGGCAACCGGATTACCGAAAACACTTTTTCGAGTCTTGAAAATATTTCCCGCATGATGTCCGCCTCGATAGATACCGATGTCCTTACGGCGATAGACAGTCCCTCGGATTGGGATACCGAAGAGTATCAGAAACTCAGAGCGGACATTATGGATTTATTTACCAGTCTGGACTTTACCGGACAAACGGTGTATCAGGAAATTTGGATGGAACGGAACGGAACGGTTTATTCCATGTATGATACCGAAAGTACGCTTGGCACCTATTTCCCTTATGATGTTTATGAGGATACCTATTTTAAAGAGGTTTATGAAACCGGTAAATACATACACGAAGCGCTGCCCAGCGCTTCCGGTTCCTGGATTTATGTATGCGGTCCCATATTTGACAAAAACGGAAAGGTTGTGGCGCTTATCGAAACAGGGCACAGTCTCAATATGATTCTGGAACAAAACAGAAAAATGATGATTCAAACGATGCTTATCGTTGTATCCACAGCCATTGTGTTCCTTTTGTTCATGATAGAAATGATAGTAATCGCCAATGGAAGAAAAAACCTTATAGCCGCCTGGAAACAGAGCGGCGGCAGGGACGAGACCTTTTTCCCTGAACTGCTCAGGGCCATTGTCTTCTTCCAGTTTTTCGCAAATAATCTGGCAACCGCCCTGGTGCCAATGTATGCGGCAAATCTGTACATACCTTTATTCAATCTTCCCCGTGAATTTATTGTTACCCTGCCGTTTACCGCAAGTGTGGCGATGGCAATAACGGCATTATTTGTTGTTCCGGCGGTTTTAAACCGTGTGGGCATTAAACCCCTTGCTCTTTTTGCCGGAATATTTTTTACCGCCGGCAATATACTTTGCTGGACCGCGACCAATGTTGCGTTTTTGGCATTGGGCTATGCCCTTACCGGTTTTTGCAGCGGCACCCTGGTTCTTGTTGTGAACACCATCATTGGAAGGCAAAAAGATGAGGCTTCGGTAACCAGCGGTTTTGCTCATTTTAACGCCTCGTATTTGGCGGGATTGAACGCCGGTATTGTAGTGGGCGCCATATTTGCCCAGTTCTTTTCATACCGGACGGTATTCCTTTTTGCGGCAATGTTTTCGTTTGTGCTGTTTACAATTATTTTGTATGCGGCCAATTCAAAATACATGCAGAATTTCTTTATTCTTTCACACAAAGAAACCGCGGAAGAATCCGTGGAAGAATCCTCAAGGGCAAAAGGCCTGTCCATTGTCAGATTTGTTTTTAATCCCCTCGCGTTATGCATACTGTTTCTGGTTCTCCTTCCGTTTATGGCAAGCGCCAGTTTTATTGATTATTTTGTGCCCATATTCGGGAGCGAGCATGGTTTGACAGAATCGAATATTGGTCAGCTTATCCTGTTAAGCGGCTTGCTTGCCATACTTTTTGGGACAAGCTTTTGTGAGTATGCGGCCAAAAAATTACGCTACAAGATGATAATCATCGGCGCGCTGATTCTTAACATTGCCGGCTTGTACCTGTTTTCGGTAAGTCAAACCGTTCCCATGTTGATTGTAACCGTTATTATTATGGCGGTAGCGAATATCTTCGCATCAACCAATATACAATCATATTATGCTTCGCTGTACCAGTATTACAGGGTTCAGCCCGCCCAGGCGTTAAGCGTTTTTTCCGCTGTGGAAAATCTTGCCATAGGCGTGGGGCCGGTAATGTTCAGTTATATATTGGCAAATAATATTGGCGGCGGCATTAGAATATTTGCGCTTGCCTCTTTGGGCTGTCTCATTGTCTTTAATATTGTGGCTGTCATTTTCTGGCATAATAAAAGGAGCGAAGCGCAGGCCCGCTGAAAAGGGCCCTTTCGGAGGGCCCTTTTCAGCGCTTGACCGCAAAGGAGCCGGCTTTTAAATCGCCGTTAAATCTGCGGATTGTCAACCGCAATTTTATCGGTTTCCCGAAAGGGCGCCAGCGTGGATACCATGCGAACCACCGAAGAGGATTTGTTAACCACATAATGAACCTCGCGGGGTTCAATATGGATAAACTGCCCCTCCGTCAGGGTGTGGGCTGTCCCATCCACCACGATGATGACGGTTCCTTCTAAAATATAGAAGTTTTCTTCCATAACTTCATGATAATGGGCGCCGAAATCCTGGCCGGGCATAAATTGCACCAGGGCAAAATTCATCCGGGGCCCCCTCATAAGGTATTTTGGCCCGTTATCACCGAACCGGTATTCTTCATCTTTTTCATCGACAATATACATATACACTCCTTCTGGATAAATGAATTGAATATCGGGCCTTACAGGCCCGGCGCGGACCACATATACCGTGTGATTTTTTCATCGCTTAAACGCAGCAGCGGCGCGTAGACGGCCCGCCAGGTTTCAGAGGCTTTCCGGTAGACTTCCCTGCTGGACGCGTCGGGGGTAAAACGTTTTTCTATTTTTACCAGTGTCCGGGCCGCCTCCTTGATGTCCGGATATAATCCTATTCCTTTGCCGGCCAGAAGGGCGGCGCCCAGGGCGGTGGCTTCCTTAACCACAGGCACCTCCACGGGAATTTCCAGGACATCGGAAACTATCTGGGACCACAGGGCGCTTTTGGAAGCCCCGCCGGCGAATACGATTTTTTCCGGGCGGTTTCCGGTGGCCTGTTCCACCAGCCGCAGGTGCCCCAGGGTTACGAGGGCGGTATTTTCCATGATGGCCCGGTAAAAGGTGTATTTGTTGAATTTGTCCGGATCCAGATCGAAATTCATAAAGGCCGGCGCCGCGTGCCGCCAGGAAATAAAATTCATCACGTCTGAAAAGGCGCAGATCATTCCGTACGAACCGGGGGGAATGAGCCGGGCTTTTTCATCCATCAGGGCGTAGGGATCGGTGTTCTTTTGAGCCGCGAGGTTTTTTTCTTCCCCGCAGAAGGCGTCACGGTACCAGCGCATTACCAGGCCGGGGTTGAAGGCCAGAGCTTCGTATTGCCAGACCCTGTCTATGGCGTGGCAGTTTACCCTGACATCGCAGCGGGGAGAAGTCCGGCCCGTACCGGTGTTGTATTCGTACTGCCAGAAACTGCCGCCGAACACCGCCGCCTCGTTTACGTCGATAACCCCCACGCCGATGGAACCAAGCTGGCAGTCGCCGCCGCCTATGACCAGCGGGGTTCCCTCGGCAATGCCCGATTCTTCCGCGCCGGCCCGGGAAACCCTGGCCGCCACGCTTCCACACTCCCTGACCTCGGGGAAGATGTCATCCCGCAGACCGCAGCGCCGGGCTATGCCGGTATCCCAGGTTCTGGTTTGCAGGTCAAAAAGCCCGGTGGTGGAACCGTTGCTGGGCTCCACCACAAGGGTTCCCGAAAGGCGGTAAATGATCCAATCGTTAAACATGCCGATCCGGGCCGTTTTCCGGTACACTTCGGGGAGTTTGTTTTTTACCCACAAAAGCCGGGGCAGGGCCCCCAGGGCAAAGGTCTGTCCCGATTCACGGTAAATTTCCGTTTCCAGTTCCGGCGCTATCCGCTTTAACTGGGCCACCTCATCCCCGCTGCGGGCGTCAACATTGGCGCAGGCCCAGATTTCCGTTCCCGCCGCGTCGTAGAGGACTATTCCTTCCCGCATACAGGTGGTGGACACGGCGGCGATTTGGGACGCCCTGACGCCCGTTTCGCTCAGCACATTCCGGGTACAGAAGCAGGCAAGGCCCCAGTTGGTTTTCCAGTCAAAGTCCATGCTGCCGGGATACCGGGGATCCTCACGGTGATTCCATTCCCGCTGGCAGCAGCCGATTTGGTTTCCCCGCGTATCGAAAATAACGGCCCGCACACTGCCGGTTCCCGCGTCAATTGCCATAATATACTCGCCGGACATACCGCCTCCCTGGGAGTGTATCACTCATCCTGCAAAGCTTGCATGATAAACAAGTATATTGTATGTAAACGAATATACCAAGTATTTTGAGCCTGTTCCAAAACTAATTGACTGTGCGCTAACGCGCACGGTTTTGAAACAGGCTCTTGCAGTTTCTCAGGCTTTCAGCCTTGCAAAACTGCTAATTTCAAGGTTGCTGTCCCAAAACTGAAGTTTTGGAACAGCCTCTTTTGAAATTACCGGGAATTAAAAAATTCGTTTGACAAATCATGGTTTATGCCCCAATATACTTAGGGGGAATAACAATGGCTGATTTGGACGGGATTAAAATCGAAA
Source organism: Treponema sp. (assembly GCA_031283575.1). Taxonomy (GTDB): domain Bacteria; phylum Spirochaetota; class Spirochaetia; order Treponematales; family Breznakiellaceae; genus JAIRYT01. Next base: position 26,245 of record JAITBL010000130.1, read on the forward strand.
AAAATTACTACACGGATACGGCGTTTGCCACCGGAGGGGATTTCCACGTTAAAGGGGCGGCAAATCTTGATTGGGGCATGAAAAAACATCTGACCAATATTTTTAGCCCCAAAAGCGGAAATACCGTTATGTTCGCCTTTGATCACGGCTATTTTATGGGGTCCGTATCCGGTCTGGAACGGCTGGACATCCTGATTCCCCGGCTCATTGATCATGTTGATGTGCTGATGGCGACCCGTGGCGCGTTCCGGACCTGTGTAAAGCCCGATTTCAGAAAGGGCATAGCCCTTCGGGTTTCCGCCGGTTCATCAATGATCAATGATGACTTGAGCCATGAAATAGTCTCCGTAGATATTGAGGACGCCATCCGCATGAACGCCGATTGTCTGGCGGTCCAGACCTTTATCGGCGCAGACGGCCAATTGGAAAGCATTGATAATCTTTCGAAGGTGATCAACGCCGCCGCCAGGTACAGTATTCCCACTTTGGGGGTCATCGCCGTGGGTAAAAATATGGAGCGGACGGATCAGTATTTTAAGCTGGCCACCCGTATTGTGGCTGAACTCGGCGCCCATATCGTCAAGACCTACTACTGCGATAAATTTGAGGAAGTAGCGGCCGCCTGCCCTGTTCCCATTGTGGTGGCGGGGGGTAAAAAACTGCCGGAAAAAGAAGCCCTGGAAATGGCCTACCGTTCCATACAGGGCGGCGCACGGGGCCTGGACATGGGACGAAACATTTTTCAAAGTTACCATCCGGCGGAAATGGCCGATGCCATCGGCAAGATCGTGCACGAAAAATTTACCGATAAAGAAGCCTGGGAATATTATTCCGGCAGAACCCGCTGAATTGGAAGGCCGGATTCATAGCCCGGAGCTTGCGCCGGAAAATTTACCACCACTGAAAATGTTGTACATCGATTTTCAGATCGGGGTTGCTACTTCGACAATGCCTTCCAGTGGCCCTTCCATTCCGCGGGCCGTTCCAGATAGTAGCGGCACTGGTCGGCATAGTATTTAGGCGGGCTGTCTTTGTCCAAAAGCGCTTCAAAGCGTTTAAGGGCGCCGGCAAAGTCGCCGCTGTAAAACACTTCGCGGGCCTCGTCAAACTGCCTGATGACGGCTTCTTTTTCCCTGTACACGGCTTCGGTCATGGGTTCCCACACGGTCACCGGCTCGTTCTTTCCCACAACCGCTACCTGGGCAAGTTTACGGCCGTAGAAGGGTTTTTCCGCGCCCGCTTTGTTAAAGGTAGCGTCGGAACACATCAGATAAGTGCCAAACTGTTTATTAAGGCCTTCAAGGCGGGCCGCCAGGTTTACCGCGTCGCCCAGCATCGTGTAGTTAAAGTGATGGGCCGAACCAAAGTTTCCCACCACCGCGTAGCCGGTGTTAAGGCCGATACGGGTAAGAAGCCGCTTGTTCACGCCGGGCGCTTCAATGTGCCACGACTTAAACTTTTCCTCGAAGTAGGGCCCCTTTTCCACCAGGCGGGCCTGGCACTCAATGGCGGCGGCCAGCGCGCGTGACGCGTGATCCTCAAGATGAACCGGCGCGTTCCAGAAAGCGATAATCGCGTCGCCTTCGTACTTGTCGATGGTTCCGCCTGAATCCTGAATGATGTCGGTAAGAAAAGTAAGGTAATCGTTGAGAAGCTCTTTAAGCTGATCAGGATCGAGATTTTCGGAAATCGTCGTAAAACCCTGTACATCGGAAAAGAAGATGCTGATGTCAAGACGCTGTCCGCCCAGCTTGAGCTGGCTGGGATCGTTTATCAGCTGATCGATATAGATCGGGCTTAGATACTGGCTGAACGCCGATTTGATGTAACGTTTTTGACTGCCCTCGGTTGCATAGTTATAAATATAACAGGTGACAAAGGATCCCAAAATTCCCGCCAGGGGAAGCACCACGGGAAGCCAGTAACCGGCGTGGTAGGCAAAGAGGGCGGCGGCAACGATCGCCGCGGTGATTGCGAGCGTACTTCCCACCGCGACCGGCAGCTTATCGCAAAAGAGCACGAACGCGGTAACGGCGGCAACAACAACAAAGAGAACGGCCAGCGCTGTCGGCAGCGGGATATCGCGTATAAAATCGTCGCTTAAAATATTGTCCAGCATCGTGATGTGCATCCCCATGCCCGGGTACACCGATTCCAGCGGGTTACTGCAAATATCAAAAAGTCCCGGGGCATAAAATCCAAAGAACACGTACTTGTCTTTAAAGTCTTCGGGATAGTAAAGGGGTTCTTCTCCCCCTGCGATGGCGCGGGCGCTGGTAAGAATATCCGACGCCCTGTAGGGAAGATAGCGGTTAAGGCTTCCCCTGAAACGGAGAATGCTGCGTCCCTGGCTGTCCACGGGAATGTTGTGTCCTTCCCACTCGATCTCCTGCTTTTTCGCGTTATACGAAATAACCGGACTGCCGCCTGAAACCAAAAGCGACGCGGCGGAAAGTCCCGGGACCGCGCGGCCGTCAAAATTGATAAAGAGCCGCACCCGCCGGTTGATACCGTCGGAATCTTCGGCATTGGTTACATTACCCAAAGCGCCCGACGCCTGATTGAGGGAAGGAATGGGAAACTGGGCGCCGATGCGGCCCTCGGCAATCAGATTAAAACGGTCCCGCACCCCGCCAAAGCCTTCCGGCGTAAAGAGTTTTTTGTCGGCCTCGGGCAGCCACACTTCGGAAATGCCCGTTTGGGTGCTAAAGAATACCGTCTGCACTACCCTGCCGTAACGGGAAGACGCGGCGGCAAAAGCTTCATCATCCTGGTTTACCGAAAGGCCCCGCAGCGCCTGCATCGCTTCCATATAGCCGGTAAAAACACCGCGCTGCTCCTCGGTCGGCCGGGCCCGCTCCGTACCGCGTTCCCCGCCGCGCTGGATATTCTGCGCCGACTGCCGCAGTTCTTCCATCTTTTCGACGGCGTTGTCAATAATCGCGTCCTGATTGGCGCTGCGATAAATGGAAGGTTCGGAAAAAAGTACGTCGAAAGCCACCGATTTGGCGCCTCCGGCGTTCATAAAGTCTACAATCTCGGCGTAGGATTCGCGGGGCCAGGGCCATCCCCAGCCGCGCTCCTTGTTGGCCCAGTCGATACTGTCCTGATCGAGAAGGACGACGGAAATTTCGTCCGAGGGCTTGTACGAATCGGCAAAAAGCTTGACCCGAAAATCGTAGGCCTTATATTCCAGGGTATCCAGCACATGCAGTATCTGGAGCAGTCCCACGCCTAAAAACACGAGAATCGTCACCAGTATCGCGGTGATAATCCGTTTTGAATCCGGGGAATGTTTCCCTGCCATAAGGCCTCCCGATTAGCTGTTAACGCTTAAGTCTTGGGAACCGCGCCGTAACGCCGTTTCCTGAATTCCCTGGTGTCGGCGACCTGATAGGATTGCAAATTGCGGTTCGCCTGGGTAATCCGTTCCGAAGGGGACGGGTGGGTTTTACCAAAACCCTGACCGGCGACGGTATTGCGCTGAAGGGCCTGGAGCACATCGAGTATGCTCGTGGGCTGATACCCCGCCGCGGCAAGCAGTGAAAGCGCCGTCTTGTCGGCGTCAAATTCCTGGGTCTTGCTGTACCCGTTGCTCACCATGGTGGTGACGATTTCCGTTACCGAATCGCCGAGCGTACCCGCCAGCGCCTTGGCATCAACGCCGGTTCCGGCGCTCGCGCCGGCCAGAATGCCGTCCTTGGCCGCCGAGATGTAGCGGGCGTTACGGATAGAAGTAAGACCGTGCTGCAGCTGAATGTGCGCGACTTCGTGGGCAATGACCGCGGCCAGGGCGTCCTCGCTGTCGGCGCAGGCAATGAGTCCCCGCGTTACAAAGATATGTCCGCCCGGGGTGGCAAAAGCGTTAATTTCCCGGGAATCCAGAATCGCCACATGGTAGCCTTTCCAGATATCCGGTCTTGGCGAGTTGATAACAATGGCGTTGCATATCTTGTTAAGATAGAGCTGTAAATTCCGGTTCCCGTTGTAGACGGTGTAATTGGCCGCGATATTCGCCGCCACCGCCCGCCCGATATAGTATTCGTTTTCCGCGGTAAGTTCATTGGCCGCCGCCGCCGATTCGGCAAAAGTGCCGATGCCGGCGCTGATGGCGTTGGCGACATCGTCGCTGGCGCCCAGAGCCTTGGCCGCTCCGCCCGCGAGATCGCCCAGCAAACGCGGAGGCGCCGCTTCGCAGGAAACTACCATGGTAAAAATACCGGTTAAAATCAATACGGCCGCGCGCTTTGTCATGATTCCCCCTTTAAGAGATGACCTTCGTCAACAAACTGCAAAAGCTCCTGGTCGGAAACACTTACCCGTTCCAGAGCGTCCACGGCGTCATAGTTTGCCTGTTTGCCGCCGTCTTTTTTATACTCGTTTTCCACTTCCTGGGAAAAACCCTTTCCGGCAAGGGCGACTTCCCGCGCCGAGGCGTTGGCGGTACCACTGCCGGCGACAATGCGCTTGGTGGAAAGACTCGACTTGGCGATCCAGCCGACTTTATTGGCGGCGGTCTGCACCTGGATCCAGTTGCCCTTGACCGCCTGTACTTTGACCTCATCAGCCAGCTTTACGGCAGCTACCGTACCGGCAAAAAAACCTGTAGAAGCCTTGAGATTTGCCGAAGGTACATTCACCCACATGGATGTTCCCGCCCGCTGGGCAAATGTCAATCCAGCCGCGCAGAGAAGTAACAGCGCCGCAAAGATCAATTTTCGCATGGATTTACTCCTATATTTCGGCGGCATTTTGCCGCCAATGTTAATCGGAAGTTACGCGACGCGTAACACTTACTCTACTATCTCGGCGGCATTTTGCCGCCAACGTCAATCGGAACACTTCCACGCAAGTGGAACGTGACTACTCCTATATTTCGGCGGCATTTTGCCGCCAACGTTAATCGGAAGTTACGCGACGCGTAACACTTATTCCCTTAACAATAAAATACATTTTGCATTATACCACAGCATACCCGATTGGGGAAGAAAAGCAAGGGGACACGCCATAGTAACAATTCGGTCTGAAATGAGTCAATTTGATACAATAGCCACCCCATTTTGACCCATTTGTCTCATTTTGTCCCGCCTGGCAATAACTTCAGCTTGCAAACGGTTTGCGGAATGAAAGCGCTTTTTGCTAATTCCTTACAGTATAACGAATTAACGAATTTTTCCCCGCAGGGCCAAACTTGGCACGATTTTTGCTTTACAGTAAGTGAGAATGCTGCCCAGGCAGGTTCCCGGGACGCTTCGTATGAAGGTCCAAAACCAGGCCAATTTTATTGGAGGTTCATTATGAAAACCGTAGCTCTTTACCGCCCCACCAGCATCGGGAAAGCCATGAGCGATTTTAACCGCTATCTGGAAAACTTTTTCGATTCGCCCCTCGGGCCCTTTACCGGCGACTCTCTTACCAATACGCTGCCTTTGGTGGACGTGCAGGAAAAAGAAGACGCCTACCTGATAGAGGCGGATCTTCCCGGCTTTGACGGGAAGGGCGTTCAGGTCCATGTGGACAATGGCGCGCTCACGATTGAAAGCGTCAACGAGGAAGAAAAGAAGGAAGAGCAGGAAGCAAACTACCTGCGCCGCGAACGCAGCAGGATCAGCTTTAAGCGTTCCTTCAAACTGCCCGACAACGCCGACACCGGCCAGGTGAACGCCGTGTTCAAGAACGGCGTCCTCTCCCTGGAAATCAGGAAGTGCGAGGAAGCCGCCAAAAAGCGGATAATTCAGATCAACGCCGAGTAAGCGTTTGACACGCACGGCGCAGAAAAAACCCCGGCTTGAGCCGGGGTTTTTTCTGCACGCGTCAGGGCGGAACCATCGTTAAACGGCAAAACCCGCCCATAAAAGCCGTATTATCGCGTTGACCAGTTTACCGACGGGAAGTATGTTGACTCCGGTAAAACCGGCGATCAGGATGACGGCAAAAAATACCATGGAACCAACGCGCATGATACGCGCTTCCGTTTCTTCGCCCAGGTTGATAAAGCCAAGAAAAATATGGCTTCCGTCCAGGGGCGGCAGGGGGAGCATGTTGAAAACAAAAAGGCCGATGTTGGTTGCGCCCCAGGAATAGAGTACGGTGACGGCGAAACGCAAAAATTCCGGGCTGCCCCGAAAGAGCGCGGCAAACAGTTTGATTCCCAGAATAAACAGCGCGCCCAAAACCAAATTGGAAAAAGGGCCTGCCGCGGCAATGATTATTTTATCGCGGCCCGGTTTGGAGAGGGCGCGCGGATTGTACTGTACCGGTTTGGCCCAGCCAAAACCGGCAATGATGATGAACAGCAAGCCCACAGGATCGATGTGTTTAACGGGGTCCAGCGTCAGCCTTCCGTCGTCTCTGGCGGAATAATCACCCAGTTTGTACGCGGCAAGGGCGTGGCAGTATTCGTGAATCGTAAAGCCGATGATGATCCCCGGTATCGAAACAAGCAGAGACCTTATATCAAAATTACCCATAAACCGCCGCGGCCTCCCCGCCTTTCAGCACGCGGAGCACGCCGCTTACCAGAGCGAGCATTTCGTCTTCGCCGGGGAAAACATGAACCGGCGCCAGCTTGTCCACACGCTGTTTAATGGCGCCGGTAAAGCGGATTGAATGGGCAAGGCCGCCGGTTAAAATAATGGCGTCGACGAGGCCTTCGAGAACCGCGCACATGGCGCCAATTTCTTTCGACACCTGATACGCCATGGAGTCAAGTACCAGGGCCGCAAACTCGTCGCCGTCATTGATCATTTTCTGCACCTGTTTAAGATCGGCGGTGCCCAGGTACGCCTGCATGCCGCCGCGCCGCGTTACCTTTTCGATCATTTCCTGTTCGGTGTATTCCCCCGAAAAACAGCGGGCTATCAGCGGAAGGGCCGGAATGCCGCCGGTACGTTCCGGCGTAAAGGGGCCTTCACCCGAAAGCGCGTTGTTCACGTCGATGACGCGGCCGTAACGGTGAGCCCCCACGGTAATGCCGCCGCCCAGATGGGCCACCACAAAGCGGGCGTTTTCGTAGGGCTTGCCCAGCTGCGCGGCAAGGCGGCGGGCTACGGCTTTTTGGTTTAAGGCGTGGAAAACAATGGTCCGTTCAATGCCGGGCATGCCGGTCAATTTGGCGTTACGGTCCATTTCGTCTACAACCACCGGATCTACCACATAGGCGGGAATTCCCAGCGGCTCGGCAATTTCGGCGGCGATAATTGCGCCCAGCGTTGACGCGTGGATCGCCGCCGTCGCCGAATGGAGGTCTTCGATCATGTTTTGATTGATCAGGTAGGCGCCGCTTTCCATTGGTTTTAAAAGACCGCCGCGGCCGGCTACGGCATCAAGGCTCGCCGGAGAAATGGACGCCCGCTTGAGAGCGGCAAGTATGCAATTTTTACGGAACTCCCGCTGTTCCAGCGCCGCGCCGTAGCTGGCGAGCTCCTCGTGACTGTGGCGAAGCGTTTGGGCGGCGACGCATTTTTCGTTGTCAAACACGGAAAACTTGGTTGAAGTGGAGCCGGGGTTAATAGCAAGGACGCGGAAAACGCCGGCCGCTTTTTCGGGAACCGCGGCGGGCGTTTCGGCCTCCTGCGCCGAAACGGCGCGCCCGGCGGGACGTTCGATACGCTTTCCGTCCATCGCGATGCTCAACACGCAGTCCAGGTTAAGGATACGTTCCATGACCTGGGCAAGCTTGGTGTGGGTTCCTTCGATGTCAATTTCCATGCGGGATACGCCCGCCTGCCCGTCCCTGCCGGGGGTTTCCTCGTCAACGGCAAGGCGCTTGATGTTCCACCCCTCACGGCGAATGTGCCCCGCGACGCGGCCGAGGACGCCGCTTTTGTTTAACACGAAAAGTTCTACCCGTTCTGTTTTGACCAATTCACCACCTCCGCCGCGGCTTCGTCTGCCGCCTCATACTCCCGCTTGTGAGGGCGTCCTGAAAAGATTCATCGTACCGGTACGCCATTCTTCCATCGCTTCAAGGATGATGTGTTCCGCCTGGGCCCAGGAATCGGCGCGGGGCCCCGCGAGGCCCTTGTTGGTGGAATTGGAAAAGATGATAGTGTTGTGTCCGCCGCTTCGCAGTTCCTTGATATTTTGCGGAGCGTCGTCGATATACACATGGGCGCCCACCGCCGCTTTGTCGTTCATAAAGCAAATATCCCTGTAGGGAATATCGTAGTTTGCAAGCCATTCTACCGTTTGTGTGACGCTGGTCTCGTGTGAATACTTGAGGAAGAGCCGGTGGGTGATAATGCGGATACGTACGCCGCGATTCGAAAGTTTACGCAGGGTTGCCGGCGCGTCCTTGATCGGAATCATCTCGCGAAAGAGATGCCGCTGTGTTACGGCAAAACGGTGAAGCCGGTCATAACCGCCGAATTCGTTAATGCCCCATTCATCGAGGCCAAAGCTTACCTCGGCGGTAAGGGATTCTTCCGCTTTGTTGAGCCACTCGGCGGCGATCTTCCGCATGGCGCCGTAAAAGTCACCCACCACACCGTCAAGGTCGACGCCAAGAATAAAGCTGCTCTCGTCCATGGGGACATTGTATCAAAAAAAACGCGCGTATGCCAGTTCGGGCGGCCGGGGGACGCCGACAGCCGCGAAAATATTACCAAAATAGAACGCCTCTTGCAAACCCGCGCGACATACGCCTATAATGCCATGGGGGAAATGCTTGCCGCCCTTGACTTCGACGGCAACCCGCTGAACGTGGAATACGACCGGATGGGAAGAAAAACCGCGCTTGAAAGCGCCGATATGGGCAGAAAAGAGCAACTTCTCTCAAGGCGGCTTTTAGCCGCCAGCCGCGACGATCCCGAGCGCCGCTGGCTTGCGAGAATTGCGACCACGAATGCAGACGGGTTTTGGGTGTACCAGGATATAAAATACGACATCAACGCCGTGGGCAACGTCACGGGCTACAAAAACGACAACCACTTTTTTAAAACCACGCAGGAATATAACTATGACGACCTCTACCAGCTTACAGACGCCCACGGGGTCAGTACCGGCTATATCAACCGGAGCAAATCGGGAACCAGTTATAACAGCGATTACCGCCAGACATTTACCTTTGACGCAATCGGCAACATGAAGTGGAAGGAAAGCAGCAGCTTTGGCACCCTGGGGGCAAACCTTAATTATAACTTTGTCTATACGAGAGCCGAAGGCAGCCCCCACCGCATGGCGCGGACAGGCGACATGTACTACCGCTAT
>JAITBL010000162.1 GCA_031283575.1 Treponema sp.
TAATTCTTTTGTATCTTTTTTGTTAGTAAAACAAATTATAGAATATTTGTTTGACTTCATGTTAAATTCCTTAATTATAATATAAGCAATATATTTTTAAGAGGTCCTTTTTTTATATATACAATATTTCTTATCTAAAGTCTAGCCCCATTTTGCATAATGTTTTATAGACATAATCGCTTTCACATATATGCCGCAACTTTACTCCCTCATACCCTATGGTAACAAATCACCACCCGCTCGATTACAGGCAAAAAAGGCCCGGCCCCGCACCGGCAAAACCGGGTGACAGATGAGGCCACGCCTCATCAAGCGGCGGCCCCCACCAGCCTGGGACGGACGCCCGCTTGTGGCGGACTTACGGGATACCTACATACTACTACCAGTCATCGGCAAAATCAAGCCCAAAAAGCATTGATATCCGAGTTTGTTCCCAGAACATCGGCGTTTACTTTCTAAAGGCCGGAATTTACCAAAACATTGAAGAATTTTTAACCACAAAGGAACACCAAGGCGCAGAAGGAAGGGATAAATGCCGATGCCCTGGTTTATTCCAATTGATGAGTTGACTATTTATAGAGTTAAAACATATGAAGAACAAACTCCTGAACAAAGTTTAACTATGGGTTATAAAAATATAATTGATGGACAATATAATGCAGAAGAGTTACGAAAAACTATTTAGGTATTATAAAGGATTTATGGGAACATAGGTCATTTGAAAACCCAGTTTTGTTTATTAAATCGTTCCATTTTAAGAAGCAATGAAACGACTCTCTGCTATAGAATTTACTCCTCATAATGATTAAACTTCATATTTATAGTTTATGTAATGTAATGACACAATAAGATATGAATCCTTTGTAATTTTTTTTCTTAAATTCAGATAAAGAATTCACAAACTCAAGAGGAATTCTGGTACAGCCGCTTGTATCTGTTGCGTCCGCTCGTCTAATAACAGTATCTTTTCTATCTCCGCATAAGTAAATCCCTGTACCGTCAACAATATGGCTTTTATTTTAGCGGCGGTTTTTTCCTCCTTCCGATGGCGTGGTTTTGCCTGTTTTTGCCACCCGCGCCCGCGCTCACCCCAATTTTCCCAGCGTAAACGCCGCGGCCTCCCTGAGCGCGTTATAAAACAGGGCCGAAAATTCAAGATGCCGCGCCAGGGGATCGCTTTCGCCCAATTGCGCTTCCAGTTCGTCCGCGGGGGGAAAGAGAAAACCCGCGGCGTCCTTGACGGGACTGGAAGAAATTTTTTCGTTAATGCGGTCAAGGGCGCGCAATCGTTCCGCGCTCCCGCTTTTTTGGAATGAAGCGGCGCGGATTAATTCGGCGCCCGCTTCGGCCAGGCGGGCGATTTCCCGCAGGCCGCTTCGAAGGCTTCCGACCGCTTCATCAAAGTTTTTTGTCCGCTTTTCAACCGCCGCCGCGTCAAAAAACTCGCCGTCAATACGGCCAAAGCCTTTTTCGAGCAGGGCGGCAATTTCCGCCCGCCTGCGGGGAAGGGCGAGGAGTTCCCCTATGTCAAGAGCGCTTAATCCCGCGACGGCAAGGCCGGCCGGCGCGCTTTTAACGGCGCGGCTGGGGATCTTCGAAGCGGAAAAAGCGTTTTCGAACCACGCGGCGTAAAGCGCGAGCCGCCTGTCGGTAAGGACCGCCCCGCCGTCCGCCGCCGGCGCGGTAAAGGGACCGCCCGCGAGCAGGGCCGTCAGGGCCGCCGTTTCCGCCGGAACAAAACGCGCCGAGGCGCTGTGGGCAAGTTCCTCGAAGAGCGCTCCCTTAAAGTGCGTGTGAAGGGCGGGAAAGGCAAGATCGAGTCCCGCGATCCAGATGACGGAAGGACCGAGGAAACGGGCAAAATCCCAGGCGGTGGTCGCGACGGAACCTCCGGCGCCGAGCGCGCCCTTGGGATCGCAGCGGTCCTCGACATAGCGGCCCAGCGGAAACAGCGACCGGCAGAGGAGGCGTTTTTTGAAAAAACGCAGGGCGGGCGGATACACCGCCGATTCCGCGACAAGGCAGGCGCCGGAAGAGGCCGTATGGTACAGATGCCGCGCGTTCCAGTACTGCGGATCGACGGAAACCACAAAATCGCAGGGCGCCCCGCGTTCGGTAAAAAAGCGCAGCGAGGTGTCGGCCGCGACGGTTACGCATCGCTCGCCGATTTCGGCCAGGTGAGCGCCGGCGGCGTCGAGGGTGGGACCCGCGGCGGCCAAAAACACGGGAATGCCGCTTTCCCCAAGGAGGCCCTCAAAAAAACGTATCCCCGGCACATCGCGGATTGCGTGAATGTTGGCGCCGAGATTGCCGGTCCAGCGCCTGCCGAAGCGCCGCAGGGTGGCGCGGTTAATGTCGTCCCGCGATGCCCATACGCGGATACGCTTTTCGGCGTCGTCGTACCAGGACGCGCTTGCCTCGCAGAGCGTTTTATTTTTTATGACGGCGCTTCCGCCCGTAATTCCCCCGCGCTGCAAAATTTCCAGCGCCGCGGTAACGCCGCCGCTCTGCCCCCCGATAACGAGAACCGCTTTTCCGCCGGAAAGAAATGCACTCAAATCCCTTGTCCGCAGGGCCAGGCGGAACAGGGCGCGCGAACGTTCCACCACCACGGGAATCGCGTCCGGTTTCAGCGCGGCGGCGGCTTCCGCTGTATAGCCAAGGCCAAAGCCCAGCACAAAAAACGCCGGAACGGGGGAAGCGCCGAGTATCGCCGCGGCGGCGCGCGACGCTTCCCGCGCCGGATCGCGCCGTGAATGTGCGTAGATTCCGTTTATGAGCAGGGTTGGCGCGCCGCCGGCCGATTGTTCGACCTTGGTCTCGAACTCCGTTTCGTCTTCACGGCAATCGTCCAGCGCGCCGGCGAGGGCGGGATAAAATTGCCGCAGGAGGGCGAGGTTGTTTTCCCATTCTTTGCCGGTCCGCGCGAACGTCATTCAAGTTCCAGAACGATGGTCATGCCCGGCGTGAACGGCGTTCCCGGCGGCGGCGACTGGCGGCGGACCCAGCCTTCGCCGCGTATGACAAGGAGCAGATCATCGCGCAGTAAAAGGGGAGTGAGGCTCCGCTTGGGAACTCCGGTAAAATCGGGAATGACGCTGTCCAGGGTAAAGCTTTCGCCGGCGGGTATGGTTACCTCGCCCGAATGGCTTACCTGGGGGTTGCGTCCCCGCGGAATGCCCAGGTAATCAATAAGGGCCTCCGCGGTATCGCGGATTCCGGGCGCGGCGGTGCGGCTTCCGAAGTAGTAATCCCCGCGGGGTTTTATAATCACCATGTAAAGAATCAGCGAGGGATTTTCGGCGGGAAGCAGCGCCAGGCAGCTGGCAATGTAATCATCCTCGGAATAACGGCCCGTTGCGGGATCGACGATCTGGGCGGTGCCGGTCTTGACTCCCAGCGAGATGTCGCGTATCCGCGCAAAACGCCCTATTCCCAGGCCCATGGTCCCTTCGGCCATGTAGGCGCGCATATCGGCGGCGGTTTGCGCGCTGATGACGCGCCTGCGTTTTCCCGCCTCGAATTCCTTTATCGTTCTGCCGTCGTCGGAGACGATGCGCGCGACAATGCGCGGCGGCGCCATAATGCCGTCGTTGGCGACGGCGGTAGCGGCCTGCAGCATCTGTAAAGCCGAGACGGCGATTTCCTGGCCCATGGCGATGGTCGGTTTCGATCGCTGCGACCACTCGCTGGCGGGCCGGAGAAAGCCCGGAGTTTCACCCGGATTTCCCGCGCCGGTACGCTGTCCAAACCCGAAGGCTTCCAGGGCGCGGTCAAAGGCGCTTATTCCCATACGGTCCGAGGCGTAGGCTGCGCCGGAATTACAGGAATAGACGATGATGTCGCGGGCGTTGACATTACCGTGGGCGGAAAGGCAGTTGATCACGATACGCTCGCCGCCGGCGCTTACCCGCTCATAGTGTCCGTCACAGAAAAAAGTCGTCTCGGGAAAAATGGACTGGGATTCGAGCAGGGCCGCCAGCGAAAAAACCTTGAATACCGAGCCGGGTTCGTAGGCCCAGATCGCCGGCCGGTCCATGCGGGTTATTTCGCTGGAATCGTCGAGTTCGTTGGGATCGAAGCCGGGCAGACTGGCTGAACCGAGTATGTCGCCGCTGCGGGGATCGAGGGCCATGAGCATGACCGCTTCCGCCTTGTTTTCCTCAAGGGCCCGCCGGGCCACGTCCTCAAGAATATACTGAATGTTCGTGTCGATGGTAAGCACGACCTGATTCCCGTTCCTGTTTTCGCCGGGCCGCAGTTCCGCGTCAAAGGCGTATTCAATTCCTCCCAGACCCGCGTTGTTCGTGCCGGTAAAACCCACAACCTGGGCGGCGAGGCCCTTTTCCGGGTACAGCCGCCCCATCACGGGTTCAATGCTGACTCCCCCAAGTTCGCCCCGGGCGCGGAGGCTTTGAACGCGCCTTATCACCGATTGATCGGCCTGTTTTTTAAGGTAGAGAAAGTCGCTGGCCGACGAGGCGATTTGGGCGCTTATCGCCTCCGGCGTTGTTTCGAGTATAGGGGCAAGCGCCAGGGCGATTGCTTCGGGGTCGGAAATATCCGGCTTCCAGACGCTGATGTTGCCCAAACGGGTCTGGAGGGCAAGAATGCGGCCGTTTCGATCAACAATGGAGCCCCGTTCATAGAGGGGCCTGACGGACGCGTAGCGTTCCGCCCCCGGCGGATTCATCATCACCACAAAATAGCGGATAAAAACGACGCCCGCGCAGATCATCAGAATAAGGGCGAATAAAAAAAAGCGCCGTTTAATTTGCTTTGGATCGGGAGAAAAACTCATTTAACGGCGATCACCTTTCCCAGCAATAATTTGGCCGGAACCAGTCCGTAGGATCGGGAGTCGAACGATTCCAGGTCATTGTCGCCCAGGGCAAAGAAACTGCCGTCTCCGTTGACATAGGAACAACGTTTGACCGCCCGCTCGCCCAGCGGCGTGTAGAAAATTACGAGGTCCCCGGAGCGCGGCGCCGACCAGCGGCAGAGATAGCGTCCCAGCAGGGGGATACGCAGCCCGTAGGCGGCCTTGCTCACGATCAGCACCGATCCGGGCTGCAGGGCGGGAAGCATGGATCGGCCCTGGGTGATCATGAGGTCCACGACAAACAGCTTGAGCGCCAGCACAACGATCAGGGCAAGCAGAATAGCCCTGAATGTTTTGGATTTTCCGGTTTGTTCCCCTTCCATAGTACATCGGCAAGTATAATACTTCGCTTTGATAATGTCGATAAAATACCAATGACGCCTTCCGTTCCGAAGGGCGGGCGCCTATCCGCAGGGCATGGATTTTATGCGGGTTTGACACCCCATAAAGCAAACATAACAGGGCAGCCGCCTTAAAGGACGGGGTATCAAACCCGCTGGTGAATGAAGGATATCATAGCTTCTCAAAAGGTAAGGCGCCGTCCCAAAGCGTCACTGCTTGATTCGGCTTCGACGATTCGTTTTCCGGAGCCTTTTTTTATAACGGAACAGCGGACCGGAGGTTTTTTTGCCTTTCTGCGCGGCCTTAAAAAAAGCCGGCCGCGGCCGCGTATCTTTCCGCTTCCCCCGTCTTCCGCGGCCCCTGCGTTTTTGCCGAAAATCCGCTTCTCTTTTTCCAAAAAACGCCTTGCCGCCGTCCTTGCCCTCTGCGCCTTCCTTCCGCTTTTGGCCTTTGGGGGCAGCATGCTTTACATCGCCTTTATTCCCGAACCGGAACCCCCCGAAGAAGGTTTTTCGGCGAAACGTCCGGCCGTCTTTTCGGCGCCGGTGACGCGGGCCGAAGAAGGCGTCGAGATTCCCCTCGATCTTACCGAATCCTTTGTCTGGCAGAACTACACGGTAAAATCGGGAGACTCGGTGGAAGGAATCGCCCGCCGTTTCGGTCTTTCGATTGACGCGGTCATCGCCAGTAACGATATCAAAAACGTACGGCGCGGGCTCCGCATTGGCGAAAAGATACGCATCCCCAATATGGACGGCATTCCCTATACGATTAAATCCGGCGACAGTTATGGAAAAATCGCCCAAAGCATGGACGTGCCCCTGGAAGCGATACTCGACGCCAACGACATACAGAGCGACGCCATAACGGCCGGCGCGGTACTCTTTATTCCGGGCGCCAAAATGAACAAAGACGCGCTGCGCCAGGCCCTTGGCGAACTCTTTATCTACCCGCTTCGCGGACGCCAGACCTCGCCCTTTGGCTGGCGGCGGGATCCTTTTACGGGAGTACGCAGCTACCACGCCGCCCTCGATCTGGCCGCTCCGGCGGGAACGCCGGTAAAAGCTTCGAGAGACGGCAGGGTGTCTTCGGTGGGCTTTAACGCCGTGTACGGGAACTTCATCATTATTTCCCATTCGGACAACTACCAGACCATGTACGCCCACCTGAGCAAGATACTCGTATCGCGGGGAACTTACGTGAGCCAGGGGGTCGTGATAGGGCGGGTCGGCAGCACCGGACGGAGTACCGGGGCCCATCTGCATTTTGCGGCCTACAGGAACGGAAGGGCTATTAACCCCCTTGAAGTACTCAATCAGTAACGTTATACTGGATAACAAGGAGTGAAGGAACCATGCGCAAACTCATTATCATCCTAATCGCGTTTTTTGCGGTGGTTACTTTTATCCAAACAGTGAAGTCAGAAACAACACGTTCTCAATCGAGGGCTTTTGCCTCGGAACGCTCCGCGCTTCCCCAGGTAACGGCTGACTACCATGAAACAAACTGAAGGTTTTTCCGGCGCGGGAGAAGCGCCGCAGGACTGCTATGAAGAGACGCCGGACTCTCCGCGCGAAAATTCATTCGGCGAAATTTTGGACAGAACCTGCGGACGCCTGGAAGACAAAAATGTCCGTCATTCCCTTAAACGCATACAAAAAATGGAAGCCGCCCTCGACGCTCTGGAGATAAACCTCGGTGAGATCCTTGATGCCGCGGACCGCGAATGACTCTCCGCGAATGAAGCGGATCATCGTCTTGCTGCTGTTCCTCGTTCCGTTTACCCTTTTTGCCAAAATAAACTTTTCGGGCCTCGATCTGGCCGAAGACAACCGGCTGCTCTTGCGCGCCGCGTCGGAGGGCGGCGGAGCGGTTTCGCAAAACGTCCTCTTTGCCGCCGCGCTCAGCGCGTCGAAGGGGGCGGCCGGAGGTACGGCCGTACTTTCCCAGCTTACGGCCTTCCCCGAAAAAATGGAGCTGCTGGGGTCCAATACCCTGCTCGTCCACGGCGCTTTCGGCGCGCAGCGCATTCCCCTGTCGGGCGGGCTTCCCGCGGCCTTTCAGGGCTTTCCCTCGTTCGCCGGCGGTTCCGCGCCCGCGGGCCGTACGGAAAGCGCCCTCTCTTCGCCCGACGGCCGCTGGCTGCTCTATGTGGAAGCGAAGAGTTACGCGCGGGGAGACATGATTCTTCTTGACGGAAGCAGCGGGAAGCGGGTTGTGGTTGCCGTCGAAGCGGAACGGCCGGCGCGGATTTTTCCCGCGGCCTGGAGCGATGATTCCCGCGGTTTTATCTACGAAAAGTCGGGCAAACTCTACTTCTACACGGTCAACAACGCCGCGCCGCCTCCGCCGGAACGTCTGCGCCTCGTCGGGGAAGGCGCCATTACTTCCATACGCTGGGAAAAGGGCGCTTATTTCCACTATATAAAGGGTTCGACCGTTTACCGCGTGCGGAGCGAGGAACTTTTTGCGCGGACCATGTATTCCGGCTTTATCGAACTGGGCAGCGTGGCGGGCCGCATTCCCTTCGAGTTTGATCCCAATTTCGACCTTTTTTGGATCGCGCCGGACGGCGCTTCGATTCTCCTCTGCAAGGGCGGGCGCAATTTGTTTTATTACCCCCTCGGGGTGAATGAATACAGCGAAATTCCCGCGGAAAGCCTGCCCTATGTGATGGCGAGCCGGGCCGGAGGGCGTATCAACGCGCTGTGGTCCGAGGACGGCGTCATCACCGTGCTCATCGCTTCCAGCGCTTCGGGCGGCGACGAGATCACAAGCTACCGCCTTGACACCGCTTCTTCGCGGAGCAGCTTTCAAAGCCTCGCCGCGCCGCCGGCCTTTGCTTCGGCCCTGTCGCCCGGTGGAAAGCGCCTGTTGGTGTGGGGGAAGGCGGGCCTCAGCCTCTTCAATTACGCCGAATGGAAGGAAGAGGCCCGCCTGCTTTCCGAACCGGTGTATTCGGCCCTGTGGATTTCGGCGGATGAATGTATAGCGGGTTCGGGTGACCGTATCGAGCGGCTCAGGCTGTCGCCGTCCGGCGGCATTGTTGAACGCAAGCTGCTCTGCATCGCGTCGGTTTCCGAATACGGCTTTGAACAGACGCCGGCGGGGGCGGGGCGGCGGATATTCGCCAAATCGGGCGGCGTCTGGTTTTCGACCGACGGCGAAAGTCCCTGGGTTGAATTCCGCGCGCCGGCAGTGAGGCCCGCGTCAACGGTATCGGCCGAGTTCCGCGTGTATCTTGAAGCGCAGGGCGGCGGCTTTTTTGAAAATATTCCCATGGCGCGGAATCTTGCTTCGGTGGGAACCTTCGCGCTGATTCCGCCCCGCGGCGCTTCCGGCTTTACGCCGCTGCCGCCGGGCTTTCGCCCCGCGGGCCGCGTGGAAAGCGATCTGCCGCTGGTTTTTTCGCACGGCCTGCGGGGTTCCGCGAGCGTCGCGCTCTGTTTCGATTTATACGATGATCCGGCCGGCCTTCAGACGGCGCTCGACGCGCTTGCGCGCTTCGGCCTGAGGGCGACTTTTTTTATCAACGGTGAACTGATACGGCGGCACCCCGAAGCGGTCAGGCAGATTCTGGCCGCCGGCCAGGAATGCGCCAGCATGTTTTACGCGGCCATGGATCTTTCCGATTCCCGCTACCGTGTTGACGCCGCCTTTGTCGCCTCGGGGCTGGCCCGCAACGAGGATGAATTCTACCGGGCGACAAAAAAAGAGCTGGGCCTTATCTGGCATCCGCCCTATTACTCGGTGTCGCGGGAAATCGCCGCCGCCGCCGCCGCCGCGGGCTACCGCACCGTAGGCCGCGATGTGGATGCCGGCGACTGGATTACGCGGGAGGACGCCAAACGTATCGGTACGGATCAGATATCCGCGTCGGACATGATTGACCGGATCATGGACGCGAGGCAGGGCGGCTCGATTATTCCCCTGCGTCTGGGCCTGCTTCCCGGCTCCAGGACGGACTATCTTTTTTGCCGTATCGAAGTGCTGCTTGACGGACTGGTACGCGAGGGTTACGAGATAGTGCCGGTTTCCGTACTGATGCAGCAAAGCCGTTTTTAGCAGCTTGTAAATGCTAAAACTTTAAAGGCGAAGAAGAAAGAGTGGGGGCCTGTCACTCTCTTTGTTCGTGAGGTTCGTGGTAAAACAGACAACCAGTTTAATATAACCACGAACTTCACGAACAGACACGAACGGATTTGTCGCGTACGGGGAAATTCCCCGCATGCGCTTCCATGTTTTACCGGTCAAGACCGCGGCTCGTGGACGTTACAGCCTTTCCACTTCCTCCGCCGCAAGGCCGGTATCTTCAATAATTTCAGCCACCGGCCGGCCCCTCGCTTTCATACGGCGGGCTATTTCCCGTTGTTTTTTGGCTTCGCCTTTCTGTTCGCCCTCGGCTAAACCTTCCGCATGACCTTTCTGTTCACCCTCTTCCTGCGCACCTTCTTTCATCAGCCGAAGGTCTGCCCGCCACAGCGCTTCCTGCTCCTTCGTTAAACGCCACCGTTCGCTCCAGCTCATTTTCTTTAATTCCGCTACCGCCATCTCTACCTCC
>JAITBL010000181.1 GCA_031283575.1 Treponema sp.
GTTTCTTCTTCGTTTGAACGGTCGAAAACCCGTAACTCGATAGACTTGCCCAGTTCTTTTCCCAGACCGGTAAAACCGTCCCAGCTCAGGTCGCCCGGGTTAAGGGTATATCCGTCCAGCACGACCATCCTCATAAATAACCTCTCTATACTCAGGGCGGCAAAATGCCGCCCGCGTCAAACCGGAAGGAATGCGCAACATTCCATATAAACCAATGTAACAATTTTGACACGGCTTGTCGAGTATCTTGCCGAACGCGAAATATTTATAGTAAAATATAAAGTACCAGAAAAAATGGATAACCGCGCCCTGTTTTATTGTTTCCCTGATACCCTGTTAAGGCTTGCCTCGCGGGAAAATCCGGATGTCCTGTCGGACCTGTTCTTTAGGTTGGGCTGTTACGCGGGCGCGCTTTTGCTTGTGTCGTTCAGTCTGCTGCGGGGACTGATACGCCTGAGGGCCGGATGGGAATCATACATACGCCTGGGAACGGCGTTTGCCGTATTTTGCGCGGCGCTGGGAATTGCCGTTCCGTTTATTCCCGCGGGGAATCCGGCCTTTTCCACGCCGCCGGCCGGACCGAACAGCGCCTTTCTTGCCGGTTCTCTTGTCCAGTTTGCGGGACTTTTGGGTTTCGAGGTCTGCCTTACCCTTTCCGCCCTCAGGCGGCGCTTTCTCCGGTGGGGCTATAGACAGCTTCTGCCCCTTCCCCTGCTTGCCCTCGCCGCCATGCTCCTTCCCCTGTCCGGACAGCTCCGCGCTCCGCTGTCGTTTGCCTGTTTTTCCTTCGCCCTGGCGGGACTTCATCTGACGCTGCTTGTTCTTGAGCGGCGGCAAAAAAAGCCCTGTGGTTTTTTTGCCGCGGGCGCCGCGGTATGCGCTGTCCTTGGTTCGGCCTTTGTGCTGCCGCCGGGACAGGGTTTCCTGTTTTGGCCGGCGGCGCTTCTCGCCTACCTCTTCCTCGAATACCGCCTCTACCCCGAAGCGCCGGTAACCCGTCTCCTGCTGCTGCCCGGCCGCGGGTTTTCGGACGCCGCGGATACGGGGGCCGGAGGCGAAAATCCGCAGGCTTCCGCGGCGCGGGCGAATCAGGCCCCGGAACATTCCGCGGGGGCCGCCGGTCCCCATGATGGCGCGGAGGCCGAAGCGGAAGATGCGGAAATGCTGGAGGAAGATTCCCCCGCGCCGTCCGCCGAACAAGCGGAGGCGGCCCTGAGCGGCGTGCCCGAAGGCGCCCCGCCCGAGGAGCTTCCCGTTCACAGCCCTTCGGTTTCAAGTTTTATTCCCAAACAGTTTCTCGCGATCCTCAACAAAAAATCGGTGGCGGATCTTAAATTGGGCGATCATATTAAACAGGAGATGACGATTTTCTTTTCCGACATCAGACAGTTTACCGCGCTTTCCGAAAATCTTACCCCCGAAGAAAATTTCGCGTTTATCAATTCATACCTCTCCCGTATTGTGCCCGAGATCACCAAAAACGGCGGCTTTGTGGACAGCTATATCGGCGACGCGGTTCTTGCCCTTTTTCCCCAGGAGCGGGGCCCCGACCGCGCCGTCCGCGCGGCCGTTTCGATTCAGGAAAAAATACTGATCTACAACAGTCACCGCGCAAAGTGCGGCTACCGGCCCCTGTCCATGGGAATAGGTCTCCACACGGGCGCCCTGATGATGGGAGTGGTGGGTACCGAGGATCGCATGCAGAGCACGGTGATTTCCGATTCGGTCAATCTGGCAAGCCGCGTGGAAAGCCTTACCAAGGCGTTTCGTGTTTCTCTGGCAATCAGCGAGGAAACTTTCAAGAAACTCGAAGATCCCGGTTCCTATAAATACCGTTTTGTGGGCAAGGTAAGGGTCAAGGGAAAGAACGAGCCGGTTTCGATCTTTGAAATTTTTGACGGCCTTGACGAAAATGTTCAAAAGCGCAAGATTCAGGCCAACCGCTTTTTTGAACAGGGCATGTTTCATTACTACAAAAAAAATTACCGCGACGCGCTCCAGGAATTCCGCCATGTTCTGGAAATATTGCCCGAGGACGGCGCGTCCGCTTTTTATATTGACAACTGTCTTTCAAAAATACAGATAGGCGGAGGAAAGCAATAATGGCAGTGGACGAAGTACAAAAACTCTGGGAACTGATAAACGCTTCGCGCTACTGCGTCGCCCTGAGCGGCGCCGGCGTCAGCACTCTTTCGGGTATTCGGGATTTCCGGGGCAAAAACGGCCTCTACAAAGAAATGGACGCGGAAAAAATTTTTGACGTCGATTACTTTTTTCGGGACCCTTCGTTTTATTACAGCCACGCGAAAAACTTTATCTACGACCTGGAGGAAAAACAGGCGTCGGTAGTACATACGGTTTTGGGAAAGCTTGAGGCGCGGGGCCTCCTTAAGGCCCTTGTCACCCAGAATATCGATCTGCTCCACAGCAAGGGCGGCAGCAAACAGGTGATCGAAATCCACGGTTCCCCCCAGGCCCACTACTGTCCGCGCTGCCAGAGCGCCGCGGCGGCGGAAGAGGCGATCCTTGCCCGCGAGGTAAAGGAGCGGGGTTTTATGGTGTTTGAGGAGGCCGCCGCCGTCGTCCGCCGGGACGAAATGCCCCGCTGCGAAAAATGCGGCGCGGTCCTTAAACCGGCGATCACCTTTTTTGGTGAAAGCCTGCCGGTACACGCGTTAAGCGCCGCCGAAAAAGAAGCGGGCAGGGCGGATCTGATGCTGGTGCTCGGCACAAGCCTTACCGTCTATCCGGCGGCGGGCCTGCCCGGCCTTACCCTGAAAAAAGGCGGAAAGCTCGTAATCGTCAACGAGCAGGATACCCCGATGGACAGGTACGCCGCGCTGCGCTTTACGGATCTGGGAGAAGTTTTTAGAGGTTTGGAAAAACTGATGGCATGAGTAGGCGGCAAGATGCCGCCGGAATATAATAGGAGTATACGTTACGCTTCGCGTAACTTCCGGTTAACGTTGGCGGAAAAATGCCGCCTGAATATAGGAGTATGTGTGATGAAAAGAATTGCAGTGTTGTTCATGGCGGCGTGTTGTTTCGTTTTGCCTCTGGCGGCCCAGGAAGACGGCGGCTTCACCGCCATGAGCCTTAACGGAGCGACGGGCATCTATGTGGTGCCCACCGGCCGCGTCGCCTATGCGGGCGACAGTTTTGGTTTTAACGTGGGATACCACACCAATGTATTCAAGCCGCTTAACGGCGATACGGACCTGAATCATTTGATCCAGGCAAACGTCGGCTTTTTAAAGATGTTTGAAGTGTCCGCCGCCTATGAGCTGCAGCCAAAGGATTATATGGGAAGCAATCCGAACGACTTCCTGAGCGGCTTCAAGTTTCAGCTTCCCTTTGGCAGCGTGCCCATTGCCCTTGGCGCCTCTATACAGTATCGCAATATTGGGAGATCGGGCGGGCATTGGGCGGCGCAGATTTACGGAGCGGTCACCTATGCGGCGGAAATTTTTGACTGGCCCGCGGAAACAACCCTGAGCATGGGACATACCTTTATCGAGGATAACAATTCCAGCGACATTGATTTTGGCATGGGTTTTGATCTGGTGATCCTTCCCCAGTATTTAAAGAGTTTTCTTCACGGCCTTATTGACTACGCAAACTACAGCTACAGCGCCGATCCCTGGGGCGCGGACGCCTGGCACAGGGGCGTTCTCAATCTGGGCGTCAGGGCGGATCTGAGCCGTATCCCGGCGCTTGACAAATTTACCTTTGCCGTGGATCTTTTTGTGGCCGATGCCTTTGACAGCAACAAAAACGGACAGGGCCGTTCCGTTGGAACCGGCGTCACCTTTGGCATGAGCTTCTAAAAAATCTTTTCGCCCAAAAGCCGGCCGGCGATTTCAACGGCCATGCGGGCGGTCTGATTGCGCACGTCGAGCACGGGGTTTACCTCGACAATTTCGGCGGACCGCAGCAAAGCCGAAGCGGCAAGCTCCTCCGCAAGGAGGAGCAGCTCACGGTGTGATAATCCCCCCGCAAGGGGGATTCCCACGCCGGGAGCTACCGCCGGATCAAGGGCGTCCATATCGATACTTACGTGAAGCGCGTCAACTCTGCCCGAAAAAAATGTTATGATCCGGCGGGCCGCTTCGGCGATTCCCGCGCGGTCGATGTCGGTCATCGTGTAAACGGTAAGGCCCGCTTTCCGCATTAAAATTTTTTCGTCTTTATCAAGATCACGCACTCCGGCAAGGATCACGTTTTCGGCCCGGAGTTTTACAAAATCCCCGTGGAGCGTTGTCAGCTCTTTGGCGCCGTATCCGCAGGCGGCGGCAAGGCTCATGCCGTGGATGTTGCCCGACAGGGTTGTGTCGGGCGTGTTAAAGTCGCCGTGGGCGTCGACATAGAGGCAGCCCCATTTTTTGCCGTGCTTTTGATAGTATGCGCCCAGGCCCGAAAGGCTTCCGATGGCTATGGAATGATCGCCTCCGAGTATGAGGGGAAAGCATCCCGCCTCAAGCGCTTTTTCCGTTTCGCGGGCCAGCTCGTTACAGGCCGCGGCGATGGGGGCAAGAAACTTCGCGTTGGGCGCGCCTTCCTCGGCAAATTCCATCGCCGGTACGGGAATGCCGGTGAAATTTTCGGCGCATTCGTGTCCGGCCCCGATGATGCGTTCCTTAAGGCCGGCAAGGCGCATTGCCGAGGGCCCCATGTCGCTTCCCCGCCGGTTCGCGCCGAAATCCAGCGGCAGTTCGATAATTCTTACGTTCATAGCGCCGCCTTTTTAAGGGCCGCCAGCGCCGCGTCAACGCGCTTGAGCGCCGCGTCCTCTCCAAGGAGCCGTATCGAACCGAAAAGCGGCGGGCTTACCCTCGCGCCGGTAATTGACACCCTTAACGGCATCAGGAGATCGCCGAGTTTAACGGCGGACGCTTCGGAGCGGGCCTTGACCAGCGCTTCGGCTTCCCCGTCGCAGGAAGAGGCGGCAATAGGCGCGACAAGCGCTTTACCCAGCGTCAAAAGATCGATGGCCGCCGCGAGGCCGCTTTTTTTCGGAATAAATTCTTCCGGCGCGGGGAGCGGCGGTTCGGCAAAAAGATAGCCGAGTTTTTCGGGCAGTTCGCAAAGATAATTGGCCCGCTCGCGGACCAGTTCCATGGCGGCGGTATACAGGGCAAAGCTCCCGCCGTCGTCCTTTTCAAAAAGGCCCTGTTCGACTGCCCAGGGGAGCGAGGCCGCCGCGAGCTCGGCGTTCGTCTTCATCCTGATGTATTGACCGTTGTACCATTCGAGTTTTTTGTAATCAAACACAGCCGGCGCCTTGTTCAGTTTGTCAAGCGAAAAAAGTTTTTCCAGTTCGGCCGGACTGTAGAGGTCTTTTCCCTCTTCATAGGAACAGCCAAGAAGCGCCACATAGTTGATCAGCGCGTCGGGCAAATAACCCTGACGGCGGAATTCGTCAATGCTCGTTGCCCCGTGGCGCTTGGAAAGTTTTTTTCCGTCGGCGCCCATCACCATGGGAAGGTGGCAGAATTCCGGCGGCGTCCAGCCGAAACTCCGGTAGAGGATCACGTGAAGCGGCGTTGAGGAAAGCCACTCCTGGGCGCGCAGCACATGGGTAATTTCCATAAGGTGATCGTCGATGATGTTCGCCAGATGATAGGTGGGAAAACCGTCGCTTTTAAGAAGCACCGGATCGGGATTGATGTCGGCGTTCTTCCATTCGATAGCGCCGAGGAGCCGGTCGGTAAAACGGGTTACCTGTTCGCCGCCCTCTCCCGAATCATCAGGATCGCCCTCAAGGGGAATTTTCAGCCTGACGGTAAAGGCTTCGCCCGCCGCGGCGCGCGAAGCGCTTTCTTCGTCGCCGATGTTTCGGCAGCGGCGGTCGTAGCCGGTTTCGCCTGAACGCGCCGCTTCCCGTTCCGCGCGAATTTTTTCGAGCCGGCCGGCGGAACAGAAACAACGGTAGGCCCGCTTTTTTTCCAAAAGTTCCGCGGCGTATTTTTGATAGATCGCGAGGCGCTGTGACTGAACGTAGGGCGCGAAGGGGCCGCCCACGCAGGGTCCCTCATCCCATTCTATTCCGAGCCAGCGGAAGGTGTCGAAGAGGTTTTGTTCGTACGCCGCGTCATAACGGCTTCGGTCGGTGTCTTCCAGGCGGAGTATAAAAGCGCCCCCGCCCGAGCGGGCAAAAAGATAGTTGAAGAGGGCGGTTCTAATCCCCCCTATATGTTGAAGCCCCGTGGGGGAAGGGGCGTAGCGATCGCGGTTCATGCCTTTAGTATGTCTCAAAGGCGGGCTTTGTACTATACTGATAAAATGAACGGCGCGTGGTGGAAGAGGGGGGTGATTTATCAGATCTATCCCCGGAGTTTTCAGGATTCAAATAACGACGGTATCGGCGACATCGGGGGAATTATTTCGCGGCTGCCGGAAATCGCCGCTTTGGGGGTAAGCGCCCTTTGGCTTTCGCCGGTGTACCGGTCGCCCCAGGTGGATAACGGTTATGATATCAGCGATTACTGCGACATCGATCCGATCTTCGGAACCCTTGCCGACATGGATCGCCTGATTGCCGAAGCGAAAAAACTTGGCCTGCGGATCATTATGGATCTCGTGATTAACCACACTTCCGACGAGCACGTCTGGTTTCAGAAGAGCCGCCGCCGCGAAGCGCCCTACACCGATTACTATATCTGGCGGCCGGGAAAAGCGAAAGAAAAGCCCGGGAAAAAAGCGCTTCCCAACAACTGGACGAGTTTTTTTATGGAAGACGCCTGGACCTTTGACGACGCGCGCGGCGAATACTATCTTCATCTGTTTCATCATAAGCAGCCCGATCTTAACTATAAAAACCCCGCCGTGCTCGAGGAAATAAAACGCATACTGCGCTTTTGGCTTGATCGCGGCGTGGCGGGTTTTCGCTGTGACGTGATCAATGTGCTGTGGAAAACAAGCCTTGACGACGGCAAAAAAAACATCATGCTTACCGGCAGGGAACATTATCTGTGTCAGGACGGAAACCACGAAATACTCCGCGTCCTCAGGCGCGAAGTGCTCGACAGCTACGGAGCTTTTACCGTGGGCGAAACGGCCCTTGTGGAACTTGACGACGCGAAACTTCTCTGCGGCGCCGCGCGGCGGGAACTTGACGAAGTGTTTTATTTTGATCACCTCGAAGTGGATCGCCTGATTGCCCGTTTTGTGCCGGGAAAATTCCGCGCCTCAGCCCTGCTCGCGCGTCTTGCCGCGTGGCAGCGGGGCCTTGAGTGGAACGCCCTCTATCTGGAAAACCACGACCAAAGCCGCATTGTTTCCCATTACGGCGCGGCGAAATATCCGCGTACGGACCGGCGTTATTCGAAAGCCTGGTTTAATACCCCGGAGCCTGCTCCGGCTCAAATGCCGCAGCGCCCAAAATACCGCGGGGCTTGCCTTGCGGAGGCTCATTGGGCTTTGAGCGCGAAGCTCCTCGCGACGCTGCTCTTCACGTTAAAGGGCACTCCGTTCATTTATCAGGGCCAGGAAATCGGCATGACGAACTTTGATTTTAAAAGCCTTGACGAGGTAAAAGACATAGAGACCCGCAACCTTGACCGCCTGATGAAAAAATTCCGCGTGCCCGCGCCGTTACGCTGGGCCTGGCTGCGCGTCTCGTCGCGGGACAACGCCCGCACTCCCTTCCAGTGGGAAGGAGGCGCGGGCGCCGGCTTTAGCGCGGCGACGCCGTGGCTGGGCATTAACGCCAACCACAGCTGGCTCAATTACGGCGCCCAGCGCGATGATCCCGATTCAGTACTGGCTTACTACCGGATGATGCTTCGCCTGCGGGAAAACAGCGAGACCCTTGTCGGGGGTGATTTTGTTCCCCTGTACGCGAACAAGCGTCTTATGGCGTATCAGCGCCGTGGAACGGCCGCGCGCGGGGCCGAGTGTTATACCGTCGCGCTTAATTTTTCCGCCGGACGAATCAAACTTCCCGCCGGTGTCCGCGCGGCGCTGGAAGGCGCGGAACTTGCCGCGGGCAATACCGGACGGAGCGATCTGCTCAACTGCGCCGCGCTTGAAAGCTGGGAATGTGTTGTGGCGAAAAAGGCCGTGGTCTGAGCAAATCATCCTGTCCTGTCTTATCCTAATCCTATCCCATCCTGTGCTCCGCGCCCCGAAATGCCCTTGACTCCGGCCGGAGGCGGCATTACGATAGTATAATAGCGCGATTGCGAAAAAAGACAGTCTTTCAGTCAGGAGGAAAAAATGATAAGTGAATCGTTGACCAAGGCGTTAAGCGAACAGTTCAACGCTGAATATTATTCGGCCTATCTCTATGAGGCCATGTCGGCCTACGCGGACAGGGCCGGTTTTAGGGGTATAGCGCATTGGCTTTATGTTCAGGCCCGGGAAGAGCTCGAACACGGGACCAAAATATTCAAGTACCTGCTTGAGCGGGGCGCTGCGCCGGAGTTCTCCGACATCAAAACGCCCCCCGTAACCTTTGGCGGAATCAGGGAAGTGTTTGAAAAAGTCCTTGCCCACGAAAGGTCTGTTACCGCGCGGATCAATAAAATTGCCGATCTTGCCGCCTCGGAAAAGGATCACGCCGCCTATCATTTTATTTTGTGGTATGTGAACGAGCAGGTTGAGGAAGAAGCCGACTCCGAAGACGTCGTCAACAAAGTAACCGCCGCCGGAAACAACGCCGGCCTTCTCTACCAGCTTGACGCGCTTATGGGGGCGAGGAGCTAAACGGCCGCGCGCGCCGCAAGGCGGGCTTTCGCTTTTCGCCGGAGCTTTTCCGCGCCGCGGTCATAGTGGCGGCCTGTCGCCCGTATCGCTTTCCTGGCGCGCCGTGAGCGCTCCGGCGAGGAGGCGCAAGAATTCCGCGCGGGGCAGTTCCTCGCCGCCAAGGCTGCGCAGATGTCTCGTGGGCACCTGGCAGTCGATAAAGGCCAGCCCCGAATAAAAGAGTTTTTCGGCCAGCGTAATAAACGCCGCCTTGGACGCGTTGGGTTTTTTGGCAAACATCGATTCGCCGCAAAAAACCCTGCCCAAAAGAACCCCGTAGCAGCCGCCGGCAAGTTCGCCGTCCTTCCAGCTTTCGGCCGAGACGGCGTAACCCAGGCGGTGGAGTGTAAGATAAGCGCCGATAATGTCTTCGGTAATCCAGGTGCCCCCCTGGCCCGGCCGGTCGATTTCCGAACAGCCCCTGATCACCGCCTCGAAATTTTTGTTCAGGACTATTTCGTACTCATTGCTTTTCAACACTTTTCGCATTGATTTGGAAACGTGGAGTTTTCCGGGAAAGATCACAAAGCGCGGATCGGGGGACTGCCATAAAATCGGATCTTCGGGATTGTACCAGGGAAAGATACCCTGCTCGTAGGCGGAAAGCAGCATGCCGGGCGAAAGATTGCCGCCGACGGCGATGATGTTTTCGTCCGTTTTATCGGGATTGGGAAAGCGATAGCGGTCGTTTTCGCCAAGGCAGGGAAAATCGGGATCGGGGCCCTTCAGGAGCGCCATCGGGTTACCGTGTTTTAGTCGGCGGCGGCGCAGGCGGCTTCTGCTTCGGCCTCTCCGTTTTCGCCCTCCGGTTCGGGGAAGGATTCGGTAATGTCGATGCGGTACGCGCCGTCGGCGTAATCGGCCCTGGCCCTGCCGCCAAAGCTTAATCCGCCAAAGAGCACCTCGTCAATAAAGAAGCCCTTGATCTTTTCTTCCACAAGCCGTCCGGCGTTCCGCGCGCCGAAATCGCGCGAGTAGCCGTCTTCCGCCAGATGGTTGACACAGGCATCGGACACTTCAAGACTTACGTTCTTTTCGGCAAGCTGTTCCCTAAAGCCGTCCAGTTCCTTGTTGATGATCGAAATCATGATTTCCCGCGACAGATGTCCAAAACGGATGACCGCGTCGAGGCGGTTGCGGAATTCGGGGGTAAAGATTTTTTCCACCGCTCCGTCCACGGCGCTTTCGTCGTTGATCCGCTCGCCGAATCCTATCAGGCTTTTTCCGATGTCGCGCGCTCCGGCGTTGCTGGTCATAATAAAGACGATATTGCGAAAGTCCGCCTTGCGGCCGTTATTGTCGGGCAGGGTGGCGTAGTCCATGATCTGACGGAGTACGTTGTAAATATCCTGATGGGCCTTTTCGATTTCGTCGAGGAGCAGTACGCCGTGAGGCTGTTTGCGCACGATGTCGGTAAGGAGCCCGCCGTCTTCGTAGCCCACATAGCCGGGAGGCGATCCGATAAGCCGCGAAACGGTGTGTTTTTCCTGGTATTCGCTCATGTCAAAGCGGTGCATCGGCACGTCGAGCAGTTCGGCCAGAGTCCGGGCCAGCTCGGTTTTGCCGACGCCGGTGGGTCCCACAAAGAGAAAGTTGGCGACCGGTTTGTTCGGCGCCCTGAATCCGGCGCGGCTCCTCTTGACCGCTTTGACAACGGCGGCGATCGCGTCGTCCTGGCCGAAAATACGTTTGCCCAGATCGGCCTGTAGTGTTTTAAGCCTGTCCTTTTCATTCATGCCGACGCTCCGTTCGGGAATGCGGGCGATCTTGCTTACCACGGTTTCGATTTCGGCCAGGCCGATGTTGATGTAAGCGGCGTCCTGGGCGCTGCGGGTTTCGGCTTCCGCCGCGTCCGTTTCGGACGCCGCGTTCATCTCCGCGCCGGCGGCCGTGTG
>JAITBL010000015.1 GCA_031283575.1 Treponema sp.
AAAGGACTTGACGCATGAAACATTTTACAAGGCTGTGGCGGGTTTTCCTGCTGCTCGTTTCGCTCACGACGCAGATCTCCTGTCAGACGACGGGGGCCGCGCTTTCACTCGAACCGAAAACGGCGCTTTTTCCCGAAACCCTCAGGCCCGGGGAGCCCTATGTGGTGGCGGTATCCGGTTACCAAAAAGCGCCGCTCAAGGCGAGCCTCTTCCGCGACGGCCAGAAGCTCGGGAGCGGCCGCTTCTTTGAGCTGGGCGAAAGCGGCGCGCGGGGAAAAATATACTGCGCGATCATGGCGGCGCCTTCCACCGCGGCCGAAGGGCCGGCGCGGCTTCTTGTCGAGGGGGATGCCGCCGTTCTGTCGGAATTCGAGCTTACGATAGAAAGCAGAAATTTTCCCTCGGAAACCATCGCGATTACCGGCGGAATGCAGGATATTCTTACCAGACCGGACCCGCAAAAGACCCGCGAGGCGGAACAGCTTTGGGCGATTATAGGCCGCACCGGAACCGGCCTCTATACCGACGGAAATTTTATTATGCCGGTCAACTCCACCGTTCAGACCAGCCGCTTTGGTACCCGCAGAATCTACAAGTATCCCGACGGCCGTTCCAGTACCTCGATTCACGCGGGCGTGGATTGGCGCGCCCCCACGGGTACGCCCATTTCGGCCTGCGCTCCGGGCAAGGTGGTTTTGGCCCGCGCGCGCATTGTCAGCGGCAACACGGTGATCCTTGAGCATATGCCAGGGGTCTATTCCCTCTATTACCACATGGACAGGATCGTCGTAACGGAGGGAGACTTTGTCGAAACGGGAAGCCGCCTTGGTGACGCCGGCGCGACGGGATTTGCCACCGGCGCCCATCTCCACTGGGAGGTCCGCGTCGCCGCGGAGAATACCGACCCCGCCCGTTTTCTGGGCCGCGCGGTTCTTGACAAAGCGGCGATTTTGGCTACAATGAACGAATGATTTCCGCCTCATGAGGGTGCTTACCGGCGAATCATATAACTCATTCAGACTGCGGATGGCGGAAGGAGGTGAATACATTTGGCTCATATTGTCGTAGATGACAGTGAGATGCTTGAAAAGGCGATCAAACGCTTTAAGCGCATGGTTGAAAAAGAAGGCATCATCAGGGAATACAAGAAACGGGAATACTACGAAAAGCCTTCCACTATCCTGAACCGCAAAAAAAAGGCGATTGCCCGCAAACTTATGAAGAAGAATCGGCGGGGCAAGGCCGAGTATTAAGAATACACGGCAGAGTGTCGTGTGTTTTACCGGTTTCAAACAAAAAGCGGCCCCCTGGAGGCCGCTTTTGCGTTATATTTTGCTTATATGAGGCTGTTCCAAAACTTCAGTTTTTGGAACAGCTTCCTTGAATGCAGGATGTTTCGTACATATATATGGATACCATGCGGAATGGCAAAACAGGGACTGACAGAAAATAAATGAACAAAATCGCCTTGTCGGGTATTATTTTGGGCTCGCTGGTTCTGCTGGCGGCGCTGGGCCTGGGCTTTTTTTTGCTCTGGATGAATGCCAACGAATACAGGCCGGATGATCTTGAAACCGTCGAAGTAAGCCAGAATCCCGCGTTACGGCCCGTTTTCAATCATCCGATAGAGCTGTACTCCTGGAACATAGGCTACGCGTCACTTGACGCGAGCCAGGACTTTTTTACGGCCGGCGGCAGGGGGGTAAGGCCCCCTACCGACAGCAATGTCGAGGCCAATATTTGGGCGATCCAGGCCTTTCTTTCGGGGAACGCTCCCGACATTGTTTTTTTGCAGGAAGTTGACCGCGATTCCAAACGTTCGTACGGCGTGGACGAAGCGGGCTATTTTTCCGGAACCTGGAAGGGTTCTTCGGCCTATGCCGCCAATTACCGGTGCAAGTTCGTACCCCTCCCGCTGTTCCGTTTTACCGGCAGGGTGGAAAGCGGCCTCCTTACCCTCAACAGTTACGGCGCGGCGTCGGCGGAACGTTTGGCCCTGCCGGCGCCTTTTGACTGGCCGGAGCGGCTGGTCCGGTTTAAGCATTGTCTTCTTGTCGAGCGCGTCCCCATTCAGGACAGCGGGGCCCAGCTGGTTTTGGTGAACGCGCAGCTCGCCCGCGACGGCGGGGACCAGACAGGGCTGCTCGCTTCTTTCTGTCAGGCGGAATACGAGCGGGGGAATTACGTGGTGGCGGGCGGCGGCTTTAACCGGAGCTTCCCCGGACTGGAGGACGCCTTTCCGCTGCGCGAAGGGAATTTCGCGCCCCCTCCGCTGGACCCAAATCTGTTTGGGGAAGGGTGGATCTTTGCCGCCGATCCCTCGGTTCCCGGCTCGCGGCTTCTTGACAGGCCGTACGAAAAAGGCGCGGCGGACAATCAGTTCTTTCTTGGCGACGGCTTCATACTCTCGCCCAATGTAACGCTGATTTCGGTAGAAACCGTTGACCTGGACTTTAAGAATTCGGACCATAATCCGGTCAAGCTTGCTTTTTCCCTGCCGCAAAACGGGCCTTAGACCCAAAAATTCAAAAAAAGTTGCATCGGCGTCTCGACAAATAACGGGAAACACAATACAATAAAGTATGCTTGAATGGAAAGACTATGGCGCCGGCTGGCCCGACATACCCTACGAGAATTTTAATTCCTGGCTTACCGGCATGGAAGCCATGTGGAAGGACAGAGACGCGATTCTGTACCGCACGGGTAAACAACGCGAGTTTAGCCGCTGGACCTATAGCTTTCTGGCGGATCAGTGCCGCCGTATAGCGCGGGGCCTTGTCAGGGCGGGCCTTAAAAAAGGGAGCCGCGTCGTCCTTTGGGCGGAAAATTCTCCCGAATGGATGGCCGTGTGGCTGGGTACGGCCATTATCGGCGCGGTCATCGTGCCGGTCGATAATCTGCTTACCGAAGATGAGTGCGCCAACATTCTCAAGCTTACCAGGGCGGAAGCTTTTTTTTATTCCGAACGCAAACAGCCTCTGGTCGATTCCTTTGTAAAACGGGGCCTTTCCGCGGTTTCGGTACGCATCGACCGCGATACCTTTACCGGCTTTGGGCAGGATGCCGCGGACGCCGTGATTCCGGGTCCGGAAACGATAGCCGGTCAGGATCCTGTTTCAATCGTCTTTACCTCGGGAACTACCGGCTTTGCCAAGGGCGTTACCCTGAGCCACCGCGGTATCATTCTTAACTCAAGCGCCGCGATACGCATGCTCAGGGCCGACGATCACGACGTGTTTTTGCAGGTGCTTCCCCTCCATCATACCTATCCCACCACCTGTACGTTTATTTCGCCGCTTATCATCGGCGCTCCCATCGTCATTGTCGAGAAACTGGTGGGCAAGGTGGTCGTTGAAGCCGCCCGCGATTCGGGGGCAACCCTTTTGATTGCGGTGCCGCTGTTGTTTGACAAGCTGCGGGAAGGAATTGAGGCGGGTTACAATAAACTGCCCTTCCCCGTCCGCTGGGCGCTCGGCCTGCTGCGGAACATCGCGCTTAAAAAAGCAAAGAACGGTCATGTCGAATTCGGCCAAAAGGTATTCAGGTTTGTCCGTAAAAGGGCGGGCATGGAAAAAGCCCGCCTTACCGTGGCGGGCGGCGGCCCCCTCAATCCGGCGACGGCGGATTTTTTTGATTCCTTTGGCTTCAATATTGTTCACGGTTACGGCATGAGCGAAAACGGCCCGCTGATAAGCGTAAATAATTCCCGCTTTAAACGGAATAGTTCGGTGGGCCTGCCGGTAAAATACACCGAAATAAAAATTATCGATCCCAACGAAGAGGGAATAGGCGAAATCGCCATCAAGTCGCCTTCGATTATGCTGGGTTATTTTGAAAATCCCGAAGCAACCAAAGAAGCGATCACCGGTGACGGCTGGCTCCTTTCCGGCGACCTTGGTTTTCGCGACAGCGACGGCTTTATTTATATTTCAGGAAGAAAGAAGAACCTTATCGTCAGTTCCGGCGGCAAAAACGTTTATCCGGAAGAAATAGAAAAACACTTTGATCTTTCGCGGGTGGTGGGACAGATACTCGTTCTTGGCCGAAGGGACGCTTCGGGCGGCGAACAGATCTTTGCCGTGATTGTACCCAACCGCGAGGCGCTTGCCGCCGATCACGCGGGCAAAATTCCCGCCGAAGGCGAACTTGACGCGGCGGCGCTGGAGTTTATACGGAGCATGGTCAAGAAAGAAGTGGAACGGGTAAACCGTACCCTGCCGGGTTACAAGAAAATCGCCAACTTTACCCTGCGGCTTGAAGACTTTGAAATGAACGCCCAAAAAAAGATACGCCGTTTTCTTTACGCGGAATACGCAAAAGCGCCGCAATAGCCCTCTGACATCGGCGCGAAACACGCGATTTCTGTTTCGCCGCGCGTCCCCGTGCGGCAATCCCCGCCTCTGCCGGCGGGATTGCGTCTTTCAGCCTTTTTTCAAAACAGCGTCAATATCGCCGCCGGCCGCAGGGGCGGGCACATTTTCGCAAATCCGCGTAATGCCCAGGGCGTTTCCGTCATCGCCGGTTTCGATCAAAACGCCCTGTAACTGGACGCGGTCCCAGGCCTCGCGGGTCCAGTCGGGAATGCCGGTAAGGTACTCGCGGACACGGCCCTGTATTTCGCAGCCGCCGACCGATTCGGCGCTGCCGCTGCGGCCCGCGTCGCAGATCACGGCCGTACCGTTCATCACCTGTTCGTCGGCGGTCTGGACGCGGTTGTGCGATCCTATCACGGCCGTACAGCGGCCGGCGGCGGCGGCAAAGAGGCTGCGTTTTTCGCCCGAAGCCCAGGCGTGGAAATCAATAATTACAAAGGGAGTTTCGCCGCGGAGTTTTACGGCTTCATCAAGAGCGGTAAAGGGATTGGTTCCCTGAATCCGGCCGTTGCCGTTCCGCCCCAAAATGACGGCGACGGCGACACGCGCGTTTTTTGCCGCCGTTTCCCCGCCCGCCCGTTCAGGGGCGCTCCGGAAAACCCGCGCGCCCTGACCCGGGGAGTCGGGGTCAAGATTCCAGGGCCGCAGCACATAGGGAATCTTTTCCATATTTTCCACAAGATCTTTCTTGTAAAAGCAGCAGTCCCCGGTGGTAATGGCGTCGGCGCCGAGCTTGCGAATATAGGCGGCGTGTTGTCTTCCCAGTCCGTTTCCGTTCGTGGCGCCGTTGGCGCAGACAATCGTAAAATCGGCTTTCAAACGGGCCTTGAGCTGAGGAAGGGCCTGCTTGAGCGCGTAGATACCGGCTTTTCCAACCAGTTCGGCAATGTAGAGAATCTTCATTATTCGCGGTGTTTGCAGCCGGCGCCTGCGGCGGGAAGGTTCATTCGCAAGCGGGCTTCCTAATTACCGGACCCGCGCGCAAACTCCAGGCGAACCCGTTCAAATTCAGCCGCGGCGCGGTAATCGCCGAGTTCGCGGCAGACATCACGCAGATTCACCAGGGCGTCTTCGTAGTGGGGAACGATGGAAACCGCCTCCTCAAAACAGTGGCGGGCTTCTTCGTAGAGGTTTTGCGCAAAATAGAGCGCTCCCAGGTTGTTCCAGGCTTTCGGCGAATCCTGATTTCGCTCCAGCGCCGAATGATAGCAGTCCTCGGCCAGTTCAAAGATGTCCTGTTCGTAATAGATAAGCCCCATCGAACACCAGGCGTCGTCAAGGGTATCGTCGATAAGCAGGGCGCGGTGAAAGCTTGTAATGGCGTCGTCATAGTTCCCGGCCCGCTGCTGGGCAATCCCCATATTGTGCCAAAGCAGCGGGTTTTCGGGTTCCAGGGACAGAGCCTTGCGGAACAGGGGAATCGCCTCGTTGGGCCTGTTGGCCTCGGTAAGGGCAATTCCTGAATCGTTCAAAAGAGCGGTATTTTCCATATTCTACCCTCCAATATACTCCCTATTCGGAAAAAACACTACAAAAACCGGATATTTTCGCGAAAGAGTTTAACGCCCCGCCGTAATCACATCCCTGTTCCGCAGGTCAATCGGCCTTCGGGGCCATGCTATCGAAGAAGGGTATAGGACAAAAGGCCGTCTTATGCTAAACTGTCATGGTGAAGGACATTGCGGAATACACCGAGTCGACCTCGGAATACGAACTTTTTTCGTTCCTCGCCGAAAAGATTATCGCGCGGGAGTTCAACTCCTTTTCGGCGCTTAAAACCTTTCTTCTTCCCCTTGTCAAAGACAAAAAAGCCCAGCCGGTGATCATGCGCTGTTTCGAGATGATCAAGCGCCTCAACTGGGGCTTTTTTTCCGAAATGACCTTTCAGACGCATAAACGGCTCTGGCGGGAGCTGGTTATTCCCGATCAAAGCTTTCCCGAAGCGGGCGACCTTAAACCCACCCTGCAAATTTCCAACATCTACATCGCCATGCTGGACATTCACGGGTACACCAAATTCTGCATGGAAAGCCGCAAGAACCTTTCCATGATGCACACCCTGGACTGGGCAATGAATACCGAGGTACGGCGTATTTCCAGCTGCTGCCAGGCGGTGAGTCAGCGGGAGCGGGGGGACGAGATGGTCGTGGTCGCCGCCAGCGCCACCGACGCCCTGACGGTATGCCTCGCGATCATGGACTATTTTGGCAAAACCAATGTCGTCAACGATTCGAATATTCCCACCCGAAGGCAGGGCAACGCCGAGGCGCTGCCGACGTTCAAAATAAGCGCGGGGATTACCGGAGGGAATACGACAAGCCCCCTGATCATTACCGAGAAGGGGAACCTCTCCGGTTTTCTCCTCAATTCGGGCGCGCGCCTGCAGACAAGGGCCAACGAGCTTTCATCAAAAGAAAGCCGCATCATGATCGCCAAACAGGTGTACATGAACTTTGTCAAGGAGAATCAGGGCGACCGCTGTTCCCTCGTCAAAAACAACGCTGTTTATTTTTTTGATACCGGCCACATTGAATTCAAGGGGGTGATGATCCCCACCTGCGAAGCGGTATTTAAGGAAGAAGAACGCTACAAGGAACAGTTCAGCGAGGAACTGGTGCGGCTCTTTGGTTCGATCCGCGAGTCACTCTGGGAGCAGAGGATCTATCTGGATCTGATGGATCTTTTGGCAAAGATCGCCATGGTCATGCCCAGGTTTAATCTGCCCCTTAAAACTCCGATTAACGGCATGACAAGCATTACCAACGATTCCTTTATGCAGCTTTGCCGCCAGGGGATCAAAGCCTATACCAGCGACGAGGATTATTCGGGCGCGGTCAAGACGCTCAAGGATCTTATCTTTATTACCGAACAGCTTCCCGCCTTCGATCGGCTTATTCTTGACTACCTTAAGGGCATTACCGATAAATACGAAACGCTGCTTCAAAGTTATCTGGATTCGATGGACCGCGAAATACAGGAAAAAGCAAACCAGGTGTATCAGGGCCAGTTCCTCAAGGCGTATCAGGCGGCCAAAAACGCTTCCACCGTGTACGACAAACTTATAGCCATGGGACGCAAAAGCCCCGCGATCACAAAAAAGAAAACGCTCTGGTTTAACCTGATTAAAGCGAATAAAGAGAAGATGGTGTTTACCCTCTATTCCGGGAAAAAATAGGTCTGTCAGGAAAAAATAGGCCTAAAACAGTTTTCCGGCGATCGACAGTATCGAAATGGCGTTTCCCACTATGCCCCCAATCGATGACAGCAAAAACACCAGGAGCGCCCGCGTAATCCGGTTGCGGTAGATTCCCCGCAGGGTGGAGACATCGCCGCTGATGGTTTCGGCGTCTTCCACGCGGGGCTTGCGGAGGGTCACTTCGGTAACGCCGGCAAAGAGGCCCACGCCCAAAACGGGATTGACCGTGGCTATGGGAGCGCCGATAAAACTTACCAGTATCGAAAGGGGATGGCCGCCGGCAAGCAGGGTTCCCGCCGCGGCAAGCCCCCCGTTCCAGAGCAGCCAGTTCCGTATACGCAGAAAACTGGCGCCCGCGCCGAGGCGGTACAGGCTGACGGCGACGAGCGCCGTCAAAATGGCCGGAATGAGCCAGGGGAGAAAACGCGCGGCGATCGACGGCGGGGGTATGGCGTCGAGGGCGGCGACATCGGCGCTTTCCCCGCCGCCGGCGATTTTTTCCAGGTGGGAACGCAGCCCCGCAAGGTGGCCGGCGCCGAGCACGGCGAGCGGCCTGTTACCGCCTGCCGCCCATATCTTTGCCGCGAGGTAACGGTCGCGCTCGTCGATAAGGGTTTCCTTGACGCCGGGAAGGTAATCGGCAAGTTCACTCATCATACTGTCAAGCTCGCCGGCCGAGTTAAGTTTTTCGATTTCAGCTGCGTTCAGCTTTTCTTTGGTAAAGGCGCCGCTGATAAGCGAGGCCATAAGTTTTGATTTGTTCCAAAAACCGCATCTTCCCCAGGCGCGGCGCAGCGTTGTTTTGATTTCCCTGTCGCAGAGGGCGTAGGGTATGCCCAGCTCGCCGGCGGTTTCCAGGGCAACCTTCATTTCGTCGCCGGGGGTAACGCCGAGATCCTCGCCAAGACGCCGCTGGAAACCGGCAAGGACAAGATTCGCGATAAGAAGAAAACCCTTGCCCTCGCGCAGGACCCTGGAAACGTCAAGTTTATCCCAGTTGTCTTTTTTGCAGATCGAATCATAGCGGCCCTGATCCAGCTCGACGCAGACCATATCGGGCTTTTCTTCCGTAATGGCCTCGCGGACTTCCGCGATGCTTTCTTTCGAGATATGCGCCGTCCCGATGAGGATAAATTCCCTGCCGCCCAGAGTCAGCTTAACGGATGCCTTGCTCAATTAACTGCCAAGCCCCGCGATTCAAGAACCCATTCGTTAAGACGCCATTCAAGGATCGTATTAATTCCCAGCTCACGGACCCGCAGATAAAAACGATCCGCCAAATTCCTGTTGCCCCGGACATCGTAATAGGCGGCAAGATAGAAGAGCATGCGGGACCTGAGCGCGGGGCTTTTTTCCCTGTCGATACGGACGGCAATGTCGGCGTCTCCCGTCAAGTCGTGGTAGAGCCGGAGCATCCACCATTCAACGCTGTCCCGCTGGGCCTTGCGTAAAACCTGCTCCAAAAACTGTTTGGGGTCCTGGGGTTTTCCGCCCTTCATCCAGCACAGGGCTGCCAGCAGCCCGTAGGTGATTTCATCCTGCCGGGAACGCTTGAAAATTTCGGTAAACGCGTCGCGGGCGGCGAACCAGTTTTCCTTTTTCATGTAGAGCATGCCCAGTCCCTCATAGGCGTAATAGTAGTCGGGGTTAAGACGGACCACCTGTTCGTAATCCCTGATCGCGCCGTCGTAATCCTTTAACTCGTCGCGTATTCCCGCGCTGTATCCATAGGCCAAAAAGTAGCCGGGATTGATAGCGATTGCCCGCTCAAATTCTTCCAGGGCTTCCGCCTTGCGGTTAAGGCCGATCAGGGCGTCCCCCCGGTCGCAGGCGATAAAATAATTTTCGGGGTCCATCGCTTTGGCCCTGTCGAGGTCCGCCAGGGCTTCGCGGTTATGTCCGGCCGATTTATAGAGCCGCCCCCGCTCGTGAAGGGGGGCCGCCCAGGAAGGATAGAGATCCACCGCCCTGGTAAGAAGCCGTTCGGCGTTTTTAGGATCCTTGTTGGTCCGGTAAATCCACGAACGGCCGAGCAGGGCTTCGCCGTCGTTGGGGGCAAGCGCGAGCGCCTTGTCATAGTAAGAACCGGCCGTACGATAGGAGGAAGCGCGGTTGGCGATATTCCCCAGCGACACCAGCGCCTCAACATTATCGGGCTCGATGCGGATAATCCGGTCCAGCAGTTCTTTTTGTTCACGGGTCTTTCCCGCCGCGGCCTCAACGGCCGCAAGCACCGTCAGCGCGCGGACATTCTCCGGCTCGGCGGCGTGAATTTCTTCGGCAATGGCTTTTGCCTCGCCGCTCTTTCCCGCGGATAAATACACCGAAGCCTTGAGAAGGCGGATTTCGCTCTTTGCGGCTTCTTTTGAATCAATCGTATCAAACAGGGTCAAAGCGGCGTCATAATTTCCGGCGGAAAGGCTTTCCACGACACGCCCAAGAACGGTTTCGGACGCGGAAGCGGCGCCGCCGCCCGTCACGGACGCCGCGCCGCCAGGACTGACCGGCCCGGCGTCAACACCGGCGGACTGTGGAGAGGGCGGCGTTTTACAGGAATTCAGCGCAAGAAGCGCCGCCGCGCAGCAGAAGGCAAATTTTATCTTCATTATTAACGGCGGTTCAGAAATGTTACATTTGGATCGCATGGCGGCAAACCCCACGGTTAAATAATCTCCTTGGCAGAACTCACCCTTGTAAACAATGCAGCGCTTGCAGGGTACCGGAGCTTCGGTACTTTTTATAGTACAGAAAACCGGATAATAAGACAAGGGGAGCGCATTGCCCAAGGCCGGAAAAACGGCTATGCTGATAACGATGAGAAAGCCTGTTCTGCCCCGTTTTCTGCTGCTTTTGGCGCTGTACCTGGTTTTATTTGGGGTCATCGTTCAGTTTCAGTTCGCGCGGCGCGATGATTTTACCCTGCGATCCGGCGATATTGTGGTCAGAGGCCATTACCGCGAAAGCTCACGCTTCCAACTGCCCAATACCTACGCGGTATCGGGCGGGGTTAACGTTTTTTTTGGGGGGATGGAATTTCTCGTCGGCGGGGCCGAATCAATGACGCTGACCGATAACGGCGCTTACTTTCAGCTTGAATCGGGGCCGGAGATTTCTTTTATTACCCAGTATTCCGGCGGCGCGATTGAACTTTTAATCGAGATGGTGAACAACGCGCCGGAAGAAAGCGGGGCCGTTTCCCTTCCCTACCGGCCCCTTCCCACAAGCCGGATACGCGCCGCCGGAGCGTCTTTTGTGCTCAGCGCCGACAGCGGCGGCTACCGTTTTTCGGCGCCCGTCGCCGCTTCGGGGGTTCTGGAACTAACGCCGGACAGCGCGGTCAGTTACCGCGCCGTCCAGGACCGGCAGACGGCAAGTCCGCGCGACTTTTTACTGACGCAGGCGCTGAGCGCGGAAAGCTTTCAGGAGGCTTTTGCCCAATGGCTCGACAAATCCTATCTGGGATGGAACCGGGCCGTTTCGACCGCCGGCGGCGCGGACGATATCAGCGGGGAACTGGCGAGCGCCTACCTCTGCGAGGCCCTTAAGCGGGGAACGTATAAACCCGCCGCGGCCGCCGTTATGGCGGCCTATTCCTCCGATTCTTACGAAGCTTCGCCTTATATAGGAAGACTCGCTTCCGCCCTGAGGAGTTTTTCCGCGGCGGAACGGGAGCGCTCCACAAGGCTTTCGCGTATTTTTAACGACAGGGCGATGGATTTTCTTAAGGAACTCCGCGTGATCCGCTTTCTCGCCGTGCGGGGCTACGGCAATCTGATGGACGACGCGGCGGAACTTCTGCGCGGCTTTGATCCCGCCGCCATGATGGTGGAACAGAGCGCGGGCATTCTGGAAGGCCGCGCCGACTGGGAAGAATTCCGCGCCGGCGGAAACAATCCCTTTGACCGGCTTATCGATCAGGCCTTTTTCGTGATCACCGACAATCTGCGAAAAAATCCCCAGAGCGGCGTTACGCTGGTTTTCGCGGGAAACGAAGCGGACACGGAACTGAATCTGCGCCTCGGTTACGCCCTTTCCCGCTACGAAGATGAAACCACCGCCGCGCTGGGCCGTACCCTGATCCTGTCGGCGCTGTCCTTTGCCGACATATCCGGCGCAATTCCCCAGCGGATCAGCCGGGACGCCGGCGGCGGTTTTAGCCCCCTGACCAGCGCCGCCGTCAGTTCGGCGCGGATCTACCGGCTTTGCGCGGCGGGCCCCAACTACGCCCAATCGAGGACCCTGATCCCCGGCGCTTCATGGTCCTGGACGGCGGCGACCGAAGTGAGCGTCACCCAGGACGGCGCCGGCAATCAGGATATCGCGGTAAGTTTTCCCGCCGGCGAAACCCACTATATGCTGATTCGCGGCATCAGACCCTTCGCGCGCCTCCAGCTTCACGGCGTCAACTATTTTTCGGATTCGCAATTTGAGCGTTACGACAGTTCGGGCTGGGCTTACTCCGCTTCCGAACAAACCCTGCTCATTAAACTGCGCCACCGCGCCCAGATGGAGCATATCACAATCATTTACTGAGTCCGGCGCGGCATCTACGGCGGGAAATCGCAGTATCCGCACGGCTGTTTTCGCCTAAAAACGGCCGTGACGGCCTTTTTTCTTTCGCGGACCGGTTCTTTTTATTTGACTTTTTGGTATCCATAGGGTACTCTTTGCGCAGGAGTGTTTGTTGACAAAGCGGGACTTCCCTAAAATTCACTTTTATGATCAGGATTTTGTCGATATTTACGACAAAACCTGGGCCTGGGTACAGGATTACTGGGGCGGCGGCGGTGAAAACAGCGCCATCGAGGGTAAATTCTTCTGTTACCCGG
This sequence comes from Treponema sp., assembly GCA_031283575.1. Classification (GTDB taxonomy): domain Bacteria; phylum Spirochaetota; class Spirochaetia; order Treponematales; family Breznakiellaceae; genus JAIRYT01. The sequence continues at coordinate 12,399 of JAITBL010000015.1, forward strand.
GCGCCAAAACCGTCAAACAGCTTGACGCGGAGCTTTCTTCGTTCTTTTTGGTCTATTCCAACCGGATCTTTCAGGCGTCGCCCACCCTCGATATTTTTTATGAGCGGCAGGAAGAAAACGGGGCGATCCGTTCGGCCTATTCGGTGGAGACGGGCGAGCCTGTCTTTCAAAAAGACAACCCCGAAGGGCTGAGCCTTCCCCTGTTTGCCTGGGTGGAATTTAACCTCTATCATAAATCGGCCAACAAAAAGCGGATCAAGGACGTGCTGCCCATTCTGGACCGCTATTCGCTGTGGATCGAACAGGTCGCCAAGAAAGAGAACGGCCTCTACCATGTGCCCCTGGCGGCCTGCGAGATGGGGAACAGTCCCCGCGAAGGCGCGGCCTATCCGGTGGATTTTAATACCTGCATGGCGATTAACGCCCTCTATATGTCGGCCCTGGCGGATATTCTTAATGACAAGGAAACGAGCTTTCAATACAAGCGTCGTTACTTTTCGCTCAAGACGCGGATCAATTCCCTTATGTGGGATAACGACGAGGGTTTTTACTATGACATTGACCGCCACGAAAAAAGGCTAAAAACCAAAACGCTGGCCGGTTATTGGCCGCTTTTGGCGGAAATTCCCAACGATGAAAAGGCAGGGCGGATCATCGCCCGGCTGCAGGATCCGGCGTGCTTCGGGGCGCCCCACCCTTTTCCGTCTCTGGCGGTCAACGAAAAGGAATTCGACGAAAACGGCGGGGGCTTTAGGGGTTCGGTGTTTCCCCATCTTACCTTTATGGTGATCAAGGGGCTGGAACGTTACCAGCGCTGGGATCTGGCCCGCGAGTGCGCGACCCGCCACCTCTACTTTGTACTCGACTCGATGAGTCCCGACGGGAATCACCACAAGGGCAACCTCTGGGAAGCGTACCTTCCCCTTAAGGAAGGCCCCGCCGTATGGCCGCGCCACTCCGATTTTCCGCAGAACCAGTACCTGGCTTACGACGCGCTCTCGACGATCTGCCTTACCATCGAAAACATTGTGGGGCTTTTTATCTCGCTGCCCCGCAAGACGGTGGACTGGATCATTCCCAACCTGGAAATTATGGGCATCGAAAATCTTTCGCTCAAAAAAAACATGATCACGATTCTTTCCAACAAGTCGGGACGCGGCTGGGAGATTCATATGGAAAGCGAAAAACTTTATTACTTTACCATCAATATCCTGGGAAAGAAAAAGAAAACGCTCCCGATTCCTTCCGGAAAATGTTCGATGCTGATCGACAAGCTCTAGCCTCTCCCTGATGATATGGGGAACACGTTATACGCGATTACGCCAAAAAACTGTTTGGAAAATATTTTTAAATATGATAACATAAACCAAGAAAATTGTTTAGAGAAGTTACGTATAATGATTTTCCAAATGATGTTAGTGATAAAACGAAAGAAATACTAAAAAAGA
>JAITBL010000272.1 GCA_031283575.1 Treponema sp.
TAGAACAGGCAGAGGCCGTTCACGCTTTCGCTTCCGGCCGCTTTAAGGGCGGCGGCGCACTCATGCATGGTGGCGCCGGTGGTGTAGACATCGTCGACAAGCAGCGCCCGCCGGGGAACGCCCGCTTTTACCCGTATCTTTCCCCGCAGGTTTGAAGCGCGGCCGGCGCGGTTCAAAGCCTTCTGGCTTTCCGACGGCAGCCGTTCAAGACAGCGGGAAACAGGAGGAACTGACGCCGGGCGGCCGCGTTCGACTATCCTCATCAGCCATTCAATCTGATCCCAGCCGGAAGCCTTGATCTTCCCGTGCCTCGGAGGAACCGGAACCAGGGCGTCCGTTTCCCCGAACAGCGGAACGGAGCGTACAAGACATTCGGCAAAGAACGCCCCCGTTTCCCGCCGCGCGCCGAATTTATAGGCCGAAAGAAGGGGCTTGTACTTTCCCCCATAGGGGAAGAGAGAAAAAACGCGGTCCGACGCCGTGGGTCCCCTGCGCCGGCAGCTCATGCAAACGCCTTCTTCCGAAATGAGCGGCCTGCCGCATCCGGCGCACCGGCCGCGGGCCTCCGCCGGGGGGAAGGCGGCCCTTGCCTCCCGCAGGCAGGGGCCGCAGACGCCGTAAAGCGCGTCCACGCGAAGGGTTTTGCCGCAGAGTACGCACTCCCCGGGAAATAAAAACGCCAAACCCCGCTGTACCGGCGTATTCCGGCAAAACCCTTCGATTAAGCGCGTCAAAGCGCCGGATACCGCGCCAAACGGACGCCGCTGTGTGTTGGCAAACATACCCATCATAAGGGACAGGGAATCAACGGCGCTTGAGAAAACAGGGAAAATAGTTGTGTTTTTTACGCGGGGCTTGCCCCGAGGAGGCTCATCTTTCCCCGGGGTGGAGGAAGAATCACGATGGCAGGTGTTCGGGAGATTTTTGCCCAAAATCTGAAGGAAAACCGTAAAAGATGCGGTCTAATCATCAATACTAACCATCAATCAAACAACGAAGGGGTTTCCGTCGTATGTTCCGCTTTTTTGGGGAACCTTGGGGCTGATTTGCGGGCGCCGGCCGCCGATTGCAGGCGCTGTTTAAGTAATTGCAGATAGTTGAGGGCTTCCAGGGGGGTAAGGCTGTTGAGATCAAGTTCCGCGAGTTCCGCGGCAAGCTTTGCCGCGGCGGAATGTTCCGGAGGGGAAGGCCCGGCGGTTACGGGATGTTCCCTTGCCGCCGGTAACGCGTCCGCGCCGGCGGTTTCGGCCGCGGCGGGCAGGGCGCCGCGGATAGAACGTTCCCCGACGCGGAGCCGTTCCAGTATCACCTGGGCGCGGGAAATTACCCGCGGCGGAATACCGGCAAGGCTTGCCGCGTGGAGGCCGTAGGATTCGGAGCTGGGGCCTTCCCTGAGTTTCCGAAGAAAGACGATCTCGCCGCCGTTATCAAGCACTTCCATGGAACGGTTTACCAGTGACGGATGGGAAAGCAGGGCCAGCTCGTGAAAGTGGGTGGCAAAGAAGGTACGGCATTTGATCCGGTGGAGGATGTCTTCGCAGATTGCCCAGGCGATAGCCAGACCGTCGCCGGTACCGGTGCCCCGCCCCACTTCGTCCATGATCACCAGGCTCTTTTCAGTGGCGCTGCGGAGTATGTGGGCCGTCTCGTTCATTTCGACAAGGAAGGTCGATTCGCCGCGCGCCAGATTGTCCGAAGCGCCGACGCGGCAGTAGATACGGTCGGTAATGCCCAGCGACGCTTCGGCGGCGGGTACAAAACTTCCCATCTGGGCCATGATCGCGATAAGCGCCGCCTGACGGAGGTAGGTTGATTTTCCCGCCATGTTCGGGCCGGTGATCAGGGCAAAATAAACATCGCCAAGGATCACGTCGTTGGGGATAAATTCTCCCTGGGGCAGGTACGCTTCTACCACGGGGTGGCGGCCTTCGATAACGGCAAAGCGTTTTTCCTCGTTCACCAAGGGTTTGATCCAGCCGCGCACGGTTGCGCAGCGGGCCAGGGCCTGGGCAATATCCAGTTCCGCCGTTATCTTTCCCGCGGCGTAGAGGCGGGACAATTCCCGCCTGGCGCTTTCCCGCAATTCCAGAAACAGCTTTTTTTCCAGTTCGATGATCGAATCAAAAGCGCCGTTAATTTCAGATTCCAGTTTTGCCAGCCGGTCGGTGGTATAACGTTCCCCGCCCGCGATGCCCTGGCGGCGTATAAAGTACGAAGGAACTTTGGGCAGGTTTGTTTTGGTCACTTCAAAGTAATAACCTATCAGCCTGTTGTAACGGATTTTAAGACTGGCAATATCGGAGGCGGCGCGTTCCTCTTCGAGATAGCTTTCCAGGAGGGCGTGGCCCGATTCCTTGAGCATGCGCAGCCGGTCAAGTTCCGCGCTGTACCCGTCGCGGATAAGGTTTCCTTCGCTTAAAAGAAGGGAAGGATTTTCCGCAAGGCCCCTTTCCAGCAGCGCGCTGACAGTCTGGAGGGCGTCAAAGTCCGCCTCGTTAAAAGCAAGGGCCTCGGACGCCTCAAAAAGGCCGGTCCGCTCCCGGGCAAATTCCCACAGGGAGGCGAACGAAAGCAGCGCGTGGGCAATCGAAACCATGTCTTTGCCGTTGGCTTTGTCCATGGCAAGGCGGGAACTGAGCCGTTCCAGGTCAGGGGTTTTTGCCAGCGTCTCGCGGCAGCGGGCGAGTTTTTCCTGATCGCGGTAAAAACTGCCGGTCAGGGCGAGCCGCCTTTCGATAGCCTGAAGATCGCGCAGCGGATGGAGTATCCTGCGGCGCAGGATACGGCGGCCCATGGCTGTTTTTGTTTCGTCAAGCACTTCGAGCAGGGTGAATTTTTCGGAACCGTCCCTCAGGTTCCGCACCAGTTCCAGATTTCTCTGGGATGATTCGTCAATTTCGACATATTCGTTTTCACCGTAAACGGAAATCGAAACAATGTGGGGAAGCAGGGATTTGGCGGTATCCTCAAGATAATCGAGCAGGGCGCCCGCCGAGGCGATTTCAGGGGAATCATCGTCAAGGCCGAAGGCTTTAAGGTTTGTCGTAGCGAATTGCCTGACAAGGCGATCCCGGCCGCGGACGGGGTCGAAGAGCCAGTCCGCCCAGCGGTTGACAAGTAGATGGGGCCTGTCGGCAAACAATTTCGCGACGGCCTGATTTTCTTCGATAAGTGATTCGGAAAGAATAATTTCGCTGATCTCGAGGCGTTCCAGTTCCAGGGCGAGGAGCGTCACGTCTTCCGCCGGAAAGGAGGTCGCGAAAAAAGCGCCGGCGGAAAGATCGATGCAGGAAAACGAGAGGCGCTTTCCCGAACGGGTAAGCGAAGCCAGATAATTGGAAACGCCCTGGTTAAGGTAATATTCGTCAATCGTCGTTCCCGGGGTGATCACTTCGACCACCCTGCGTTCCATAAGCTTGGCCTTGCCCGGCTCGGCCAGTTGTTCGCAGACGGCTACTTTTTTTCCGTGCCGAAGCAGTCTGCCGATGTATGAACGGGCGGCGTGATAGGGAACGCCGCACATGGGAATGCCGCTTCTACTGGTAAGGGTAAGATTTAACAGGGCCGAAATCTCTACGGCGTCTTCGGCGAACATTTCATAAAAATCGCCCAAACGGAAGAAAAGGACGCTGTCGCGGTGAGCGCTCTTGATCCGCCGGTACTGATCGAGCATGGGACTCGATTTGAGATCGTGCGCCATTGCTTACGAGCTACACAATTGACACCCCGCGGCTTGTTTAGCGCACCCTGTTTCGAAGCGCGGCGATGAGTTTGTTGGTAATATCCACCGAAGGGCTGTACCAGAGAATTCCGGAAACTTCCTGCTTGGAGAGGACCATGCTGACACCTTCGCTTTCCGCGAGGGATTTTATCGCGGTTTCCATTTGGGTCTTGAACGAGTCCGACTGGGCAAGCCGCTTCCGCTCAAGTTCCAGCTCCGCGTAGGTTGACTGGTAATATTCCTGGATAACCCGCGTCTTCTGGCTTACCTGGCTTTCCAGACTACGGGTCTGATCGCGGTTGCCGTTTTTCTGGACCTCGGCAAGTTTTGCCTTAAGGTCAATAAGCTCTTCGTTAAGCCGGTTGATCTCGGCCTGAACGCGGGCGCTTTTCTGGTTAAAGTCCTGCACGGCGCGCGATTCGTTAAAAAAAGTCGTATACACCTTCGCCATATCAACGATGGCAAATTTGGTGATCTGCTGCTGGGCCGGCAGGAAAAAAGATACCGCCGCGATCAGTACAACAAACAACAGGATGCGTTTCATAAATTCCTCCTTTTTCCCTCTTTCAACAAGAGGAATCCACATTTAGTGGAACTGTCTGGTTCCACATTTAGTGGAACTGTCTGGTTCCACATTTAGTGGAACTGTCTAGTTCCACATTTAGTGGAACTGTTTAGTTCGTGGGTATGGCAAATGAAATAACAAAATCCAAACCTCCGTTATTTTCATTGGTTCCAAAAGCATTCCTGAAGAGAGTTCCCTCCTGCCATTCGACGGCGCCGTCGACTATTTTAAAGCGCTTCGCGAAAAGGAAACGGAAGGGGAACTGCGCCAGGGTAAAACGGAAACCGGCCCCCATGCTGAAGCGCCAGTCTGACGACTCGGTGTGATAAAACAGATCCTTCGGGGTCGCCTTGGCAAGATCCGCGTCAAAGAAAATATCGAAAGCGAGAAGATTGGGTACCAGCGGCGTCCGCAGTTCCGCCCAGTTTTCCCACATCGCGAAACCGCGGTTCATCCGTTCATCATACCAGCCCCTGCCCAGAAACATGCCGTCAATGTAGAGTTTGCTGGCGTCTTCGACAACGGGCTGATCCCGGTGAAACTGGGGCAGAATAAAGGACAGGCCCGAATGCAGGGCCAGCACCGTCTTGAGATTGTACTTGTCGGTGATCGGAAGCGTATAGAGGGTGTAGTAATATTCGGCTTTGGTGTCACTCCTGATGTAGTGTTCCAGTTCCCTGTCAAGCAGGCCGTAATAACCAAAACGCTGGCTGGCATAGTAACCGCTGGAAGGATCGTAGTAGAGGTCACGTTTGTCAAGATACACAACGGCCCAAAGTGAATTAACCGGCGTCCATTCGCCGTTTCTTTCGCGGATAACCGGATCGAAGGGCCGGAGCATATCGTCGTATTTGTTGCTGAGAATACCGGTGCGTACGCCGCCGCCGGTTCCCAAAGTTCCCAGAAAAGTCGACCAGCGGTAGGTTGACGAGAGACCCAGCGAAAGATACCACTGTTCATAATCCATAAGGAATTCGGCGGGAGGAATTTTACTGGCCGCTTCGTATTCTTCGTAACTGTGAAA
>JAITBL010000030.1 GCA_031283575.1 Treponema sp.
GTTTTGCAGGGATTTTTCCGCCGTATTCTGCATAATTCCCGATGCAAGCACATAGGAAACAAAGGCCATACCGGCCATAAAGAAAAGGACCAGTGCCCCGACGATTAAAGAAACTTTTAATGATAATTTCATATTTGAGAGAGACAGGACTCGAACCTGCCGCCTTCCGCTCTATCCAGATGAGCTAATCTCTCTATTATCGCCTGGTATGATACCCGATTTGGCCGCTTCCTGTCAAGCGCGCGGGCGTATTTCGCCGCCAGATTTTCCGTTGAGGAAGCGGGGCGGGTGGGGCTGAAATTCTTAAGCGAGGCGCGACGCGATCGCGTCCAGAAATTCCCGTGAATCCAGAACCTTTTCGGGCGCGGGGTCTGCGAGTTTGGCAAGGTCGCCGGTCATTTCGCCCGCGTCGATTGCCGCCAGCAAGGCGCGTTCCAGCCGCCGCGCAAACGCGGCAAGTTCCGGCAGGGCGTCGATTTCCGCGCGTTTGGCAAGGGCGCCGGTCCAGGCAAAGATTAAGGCGGCGGGATTGGTGCTGGTTTTTTCGCCCTTGCGCCAGCGGTAGTAATGCTGCTGTACGGTGCCGTGGGCGGCCTCATATTCGAAAGCGCCCGAAGGCGAAACAAGAACGCTGGTCATCATGGCAAGGCTTCCCGCGGCGGAAGCGATCATGTCGCTCATCACGTCGCCGTCATAATTTTTGCAGGCCCAGAGTATGCCGCCTTCGCCCTTGACCACCCGGGCCACGGCGTCGTCGATAAGCGTATAGAAGTAAGTGATTCCCGCTTCTTCGCACTTTTCCTTAAATTCACTTTCGTACACTTCGTTAAAAATTGCCTTAAAGCGGCCGTCGTAGATCTTGGAGATCGTGTCTTTGGCGGAAAACCATACGGGAAGCTTTTCTTCCAGGGCATAGAGAAAGCAGGCGCGGGCAAAACTCCGTATCGACGCGTCGTAATTGTGAATGCCCTGAACGATGCCCGGTCCCGTAAATACCGCGACGGTTTCGCGTTTTTCGCCGCCGTCCGCGGCGGTGTAGACCAGTTCCACCCGCCCCGCTCCGGGCACTTCCATTTCCGCCGCCCGGTATACATCGCCGTAGGCGTGACGGCCGATCACGATGGGTTTTTTCCAGGTGGAAACGCCGGGGGCGACGCGGGAGACGGCAATAGGTTTGCGGAATACGGTTCCGTCAAGGATCGCCCTGATCGTCGCGTTGGGACTTGGGTAAAGGGCTTTAAGCCCGTATTCCTCTTTGCGGGCCTCGTTACTGGTGATCGTCGCGCACTTGACTCCCACGCCGTACTTGAGGATCGCTTCGGCGGAACGGGCGCTTACTTCGTCATTGGTGGCGTCGCGGTTCGGCAGGGATAAATCATAGTATTCGGTTTTAAGGTCCACAAAGGGAACGAGGAGTTTTTCCTTTATCAGGGCCCAGAGGACCCTCGTCATTTCGTCCCCGTCAATTTCGACCAGGGGAGTTTTCATTTGGATGGGCATAGATACTCCGAAGCGCTTGGTTTTCAAAAGCCGCTTCGCCGATTATACTCAAAAGCGGAGGAAATGTCATGGCTGAAAACGACGCCCGCGTTATCGAAGCGGTCCAGGCCGACATTACAAAATTGGCCGTGGACGCCATTGTCAACGCGGCCAACTCAAGCCTGCTCGGCGGCGGCGGAGTTGACGGCGCGATTCACCTTGCCGCGGGGCCGGCGCTGCTTGCGGAATGTGTCAAACTGAACGGCTGTCCGGCAGGCGAGGCAAAGATAAGCGGCGCTTACCGGCTTCCCTGCAAATTTGTGATCCACACGGTCGGCCCCGTCTGGCGCGGCGGCGGCAGGGGCGAAGAAAAACTGCTTGCCTCCTGCTACCGCAAAAGCCTTCTCCTTGCCGAAGAGCGGGGGCTGGAAAGCGTCGCCTTTCCCAACATCTCCACCGGCGTTTACGGCTATCCCAAAGACAAGGCCGCCTCCTGCGCCATTGCCTCCGTGAGGGATACGCTCAAGTCGTGCGCCTCCGTCAGGCGGGTTTTGTTTGTGTGTTTTGACGGCGAGAATTTTGCCCTGTACCGGAAGGGGCTTGCCCCTGCGTAAGGCCCGCCGCCGCCGCCAGCGCGGCGGCGCAGGAGGCGGGAAGGCCCAGGGTTTTGAGCCGCGACTTTTCCCCGCTCTCAAGAACAATGTCCCGTTTGGCGCAGCCCAAAACTTTTGACAGGAAGCCGGCAAGTTCTTCGTTGGCCTTGCCGTCTTCGGGAGCGGCGGCAACGCGTATGCGCAGCCTTTCCCCCTGGAGGCCGGCAAACTCCGTTTTCGAAGCGCCCGGCGAGGCCTTGATGTCGAGGAGAAGGCGGCCGCCGTTTATGCGCATGGGACCCACCGCTTTAGTATGCCGCCCGGCTTTGGACAAGTCTACCCGCGCGGGTTTCCGGCAGTGGCAAAACAGAAGCCGTATTGGGCCCGCGCCGCGGCAGCCAGCGGAGGGGGCCGAATTCCCAGGTAAAGGAATAGTCCGCTTCCCCCGCCGCGGCGGCGTGTATGACAAGATTTGCGAGGGCGGCGGCCCGAAAGCTGACGGGCGGCGCGGGCGGAAGCTCCGCCGCGTCAGGCCGCGCGGCGTCGTCCGCGCCAAGAACGGCGGCGGCGAGGAGCGGCGCGCCGCTGTGGGCGATTGCGCCGGCGTATATGTCCGGCGGCTCAATCGGCGGCGCCTCCGGCCCGGCGCTCAGCGAAGGCCCGAACACGCGCAGTACGCCGCCGTCAGCCGCCGGCAGTTCCGCGCTGACGGGAAGGCCGCCGAGGAACTTGCCGCCGCCGGACAGGGCGCGCAGGCCCGCCGCGGCTGAACGCAGTTCATCCCGCGTAAGGGGCCGGCGCAGTACGGCGAGGGGACAAAATACCGGCAGTGACCGCGCGCCGGAAAAGCCCGCGGCAAAAAGCGCGCTCCGCCAGCCGTTGAGGGCGGGAAGGATGTCGCGGTGAGGGATCAGAGCCAGCATTGTTTTCATGACAGCGCTTTTATACTATACTGAAAGAACCATGAAATATAAGACAAAAATTCTGGCGGAGCGTTTTGTTTCGCTGCTTTCGCAGTGGCCCCAGGTTGAATGTGTCTGCCTTAACGAGGCGGCCGATTCCGATACGCTGGATCCTTACTTCGCCCTGATCCTTGACGTGTACCACAGCGACGACATCCCCACGCCCAAAGAACGCAGGGAAATTTACGGGAACGACGCGGCGGCTCTTGAAACTTCGAGCCGCGGACATAAAGACCGTTTTCTTGTCGGGAATTTGCCGGTACGCCTTGAATATAAATCAACCAGACAAATCGAGGAACTTGTTGCCATTGCCGATGAAAACCGGAAACACCTCTGGCTTATCAAGGATTCAGGCACCTACGGCTATTACCGTCTTGCGCAGGGCGAGGTACTCTTTTCGCGCAGTTCCTGGATCGAGGGAATACGCGGCCGCCTGCTCGGGCTGGATGATGATTTCTGGACCCAGGCGCGGGACGCCAATCAGTCAAAGATGGAACATTACTTGAGCGATCTGGGCGCGGCGCTGATCCACGACGATCAGTTTCATTACCTCATCTCTTCGGCGATGTTTATCAAAAGCGCCTGTCTGGTGCTCTTCTGCATCAACAGGCGTTTTGAACCGTCGCACCGGGGATATTACAAAAAGGTGCTTGAACTTTCCGTGCTGCCCGAATCATTCAAGGCGCAGATCGAAACCTTTGTGCGGGAAAAATCAGATCTGAACATGGAGCGGAAATTCTCCCTGGCAAAACTTATCGCCAAAAATATTATCGCGCTCCCGATTTGAAGCGGCGCTAAACAAACATTGTGTCAAGGCGGAATTTGGGCCGGCGGGTTTTTGACAGGTCGTATTCCTGTATGCCCGCGTTGAACTGCCGTTCGGCGTCAAGAGTCGAGGGCGGCCCGTGTCCGGGCAAAAGTATATAATTCCCCGGCAGTGAAAACACCTTGCTGCGCAGGGCGTTCACCTGAATCGTCATGCCGTATCCGCTGATCGTGGAACCAAGGTCTCCCGCGGTGATTGCGTCGCCGGTAAAGAGCGTGTGATACGCCCTGAAAACGGCGGAATCCGAAGAATGTCCCGGCACGGTGATCACTTCGACGTCAATGCTTCCCAGGTGAAGAATTTCACCGTCCCTGACGATCCGCGTTTTATGCTCCCGTACCGTGGGGCTGACCGCGTAAATCGCGGCGTCGTATATACGCATCAGCGTGCGCAGTCCGTGAACATGATTGAGATGATTGTGGGTTATCAGGATTCCCCTTACGGTGTAGTTGTGTTCTTCGATAAAGCGCAGCATGGGCGCTTCCATGCTGCCCGGATCCACAACAAGGGCGTCGCGGGGACTGTCTTCTTCCAGAGTGTCGGTGCCCAGTATGTAACAGTTGCTAAAGCCGAAGGGGCAGTAGGCTACAAATATTTTCACGACAGTCCCCTTTCAAAAACAGCTTCGGCGGTGTTGGAAGCCTTGAAAGAAACATTGGTTCTGCTTGAATTGATAAAATTGACCTTTTTAACATTGCAGTCAAAAAAATCCGAGTCGATAATTTGCGCGTTGATAAAACGCGAATTGTAAAGATTGGAATTGTTAAAGGTCGAGTCGAAAATTTTCGCGCCGCTGTAATTAAGGTGCACCAGCTCGGAACTTTCAAAACTGCAGTTGTCGATCACCGCGCCGGCAAAAGAGAGAAACTGAAGATCCCCCCGTGAAAAATCACAGTTGGTAAAAACCGCAAAATCAAAAAAACACATCCGCATGACCGAAGCGGGAAAGAGGCACATCGAAAAAGAAGCGCGAAGAAAATTACAGCCGTAAAAGGCGCGGTTTGCAAAATCAACACTCGAGAACTTGAGTCCGGCGGCGTTGAGATCCTTGATTACCTGATGGGAAAGAATATAGTCGCTGATGCGGCAGGACTCCTTTTCCGGTTCCGCCGCGTGAACGGCGCAGAGATTTGATCCGGAAACGGCCGCCCTGCCGCAGCCCGCGGCACAGGAGACAAGCGTGAACACTAAAAGAGCGTCCGGGGATCGGTATAGGCGATGCCGAAACCATCACAGACATTGGCGCAGGTAAGGCCGCCGTCATAGGTGTTGAGCGCCGAATAAATAACGGGGTTATCCTTGCAGGCGCTTTCCAAACCCTTGCTGGCAATCTGCAGGCCGTACTTGATCGTGGCGTTGGTAAGGGCCATCGTGGCGGTCCGCGCGACGGCGCCGGGCATGTTTCCCACGCAGTAATGGATGATCCCTTCGGTGACATAGGTGGGATCGTCGTGATAGGTTACGCGGGTGCTTTCGGCGCAGCCTCCCTGATCAACAGCTACATCCACGATCAGGCAGCCCGTCTTCATCATTTTAAGGTGTTCTTTTTTGATCAGCTTGGGCGCGGCCTTCCCCGGGATCAGCACCGCGCCGACGACAAGGTCCGCTTTGGCCAGATTGTTTTCCACCGCGGCGGCGCTTGAGTAAATGGTCTGAACGCGGGAGCCGTAGAGCGTATCGAGGGCTTCCAGCCGTTCCAGATTAAGGTCGAGGACCGTTACTTCCGCGCCCATGCCCACGGCGATCTTGCAGGCGTTGGAGCCAACGGAACCGGCGCCCAGAATAACGACGCGCGCCCTGGGCGTGCCCGGAACGCCGGAGAGCAAAATCCCCGGGCCGCCGAAAGGCTTTTCCAGATACTTGGCGCCTTCCTGAATCGAGAGCCGTCCGGCGATCTGGCTCATGGGCGCGAGAAGGGGAAGCGATCCGTTTTTCTCGATAAGCGTTTCATAGGCGGCGCCGCGAATCCCCGACTTGAGCATGGCGTTGGCAAGTTTGAGATCCGCCGCAAGGTGAAGATAGGTATAGAGAATAAGGTCTTTGCGGAAATACTGATACTCCGCCTCGAGAGGTTCCTTAACCTTTACCATCATGTCGCACCGCGCCCATACGTCGGCGGCTTTGGCAAGAATTTCCGCCCCCGCCTTTTGATACTCGGCGTCCGAAAAACCGGAACCCACTCCGGCGTCTTTTTCAATATAAACTTTGTGCCCGGCCTGAACGTAGGACTGTACATTATCCGGCGTAAGGCCCACACGGTACTCGTTGTTTTTGATTTCCTTCGCGCTTCCGATTTTCATAATTTGCCTCCTGTTTTATGTCGGTCTTCGGCAGTCTTGTGATAATTTTACAACGGCCGGGGGGACTGGTCAAGAAGATCGCCTCGGGGTTATGATAGCTCATGTGCTGGTATTGCGGAACGCCGGTGACCGATCCCGAACCGCTGGGCAGAAGCCTCGCCTGTCCCGTCTGCGGAAAAGATCTTCGCTGCTGCAAAAACTGCCGCTTTTGTCTGCCGCCTTCGCAGGGGTATTGCCTGGAAACACGGGCGGATAAAACATCATCATCAATTGATCAGGACCGCGCCGGTTTTTGCGACTGGTTTTCCCTCAATCAGAATTTGCGAAAGGCCCACGCCGGCGCGCAAAAAGAAAACGGCGCGGCGTCAAAAGCCAGATCGGTTTTTGAGGATCTTTTTAAATGACGCTCCCCGCCGCGCATAAATGAACGAAACAAAACATACGCTAAAGGCGCGGATAATCAGGGGTTCCCGCAATGTTTTTACGCTGCGGCCGCTTGAGGGCGGAGGCCCGCTTGAATGCCGCATCAAGGGAAAAGTACTCAGGAACAGCGAAGGTTTTTACAATCCCCTTGCCCCCGGCGATATTGTACACGCCGAAGACTGCGGCGGCGGCCGGGGCCTGATCCTTGCCGCCGAAGAGCGGCGCAATCTTCTTGCGCGTTTTAACCAGAAGGGGCAGAAGCCGCAGATACTGGGGGCAAATCTCGACCTTGTGCTCTGCGTTACCAGTCCCGCTTCGCCCCCGTTCCGTCCCCGCTTTACCGACCGGCTTTTGGCCCAGGCCGAAGCCGCGGGTATTGCGGCTCTGGTACTGTGCAACAAGTACGACCTCTGTCCGCGGGATCTTGCCGAAACGGAAGAGCGGCTCGCGGATTACGAACGCATCGGGTATCCGGTGCTGCGGGTTTCCGCCCAAAGCGGTTTGGGGATGGAGAATCTGCGCGCGGACATCGCGGGAAAAACGGCGATACTGCTCGGTCAATCCGGCGTGGGAAAATCCAGCGTGATCAACGCCCTCCATCCCCATCTGGAACTGCGGACCGGCGTGTTAAACGAAAAGTATGACCGCGGAAACCACACGACAACGCTTTCGGTGATGTATGAATTTGACGACGGTTTTGTGATCGATACGCCCGGCCTGCGCCGCATGGTTCCCTGGGGAATCGAAAAAGAAGAATTGATTTCGTGTATGAGGGAATTCGCCCCGCTGGCGGGACGCTGTACCTACGGCGCTTCCTGTTCCCACGCGGGCGAGGCCGGCTGCAGGGTGCTGGAAGCGGTTTCCGCCGGCCTGATTCACCGCGACCGCTACGAAAGTTATCTGCGTATACGGGACGAATTGGCATGAACAAAAGCGGCTCCTGCATGGAAAAAACCCTCGCGCTTCTGGAATTCGGCCGGCTCATTGAGACGGTCGCGGCGTACGCCCTCAGCGCCGAAGCGGCGCGGCGCGTTATCGCGGAGCGGCCGCTTGCCGGCGGCGCGGCGGAACACAAAGCGCTCGTCGCCGAATTGTACGGCCTTCTGGCAGGGGGCGATTTTCCCGAAAGGGAGCTGCCCGAAATCGGCGAAATCCTGCCGCGCCTCGCCGTGGAAGGCGCCGCCATCGAGGCGGACGAAGCTTTGGCGCTGGCGCTCTTTGTGGAACGCGGCGGTGAATTGCTTGGCGCCATTTTAAAGGAGGACGCGCGTCCGCCTTCCGCCGAAAAAACGGGCGGGAGCGGCCTTGAACGGATCGCGGGCGCGCTTCCCGACTGTTCCGCCTGCGCCGCCCTGATCTTCGCCGTGATTGACCGCGAGGGCGCGGTAAAGGATACGCCCGCCGTCAAAAAAATACGCGGACGCCTGCGGGAACTTAAAAGCGATCTGGATCGTATCGCGGCGCGTTACCAGAACGGCGAAGAAACGCGGCGCATGCTTCAGTCTTCGCTTCCAAGCCAGCGCGACGGACGGCTCGTTCTCGCGCTCAAGGCGAATTTTCGCGGACGCGTCAGGGGCATCGTTCACGAAGTTTCCGCAACGGGCCAGACGGTATTTGTGGAACCCGAAGAATCGGTTGAAACGAACAATCAGCTTCGCCTTGAAGAGGCGAAGCTTTCCGCGGAACTGCGAAAACTCCTTCGTGATTTGACCGCGGCGCTGGGCGCGCGGCGCGAAGAACTTGCCGCCTTTCACGAAGGGATCATCCGTCTGGAAACCCTGCGCGCCCGCGCCCGCTATTCGCTGGAAACAGGCGGCGTTTTTGCCCGCGACGCGGCGCATCTGATATTGAAGCAGGCCCGCCATCCCCTTCTGGGAAAAGACGCGGTACCCATTGACCTTGATCTTTCCGGAGGTGAAAACGGCGCGGGACGTACGGCGGAATATTCCGCGGCCCGCATGGTGATCATTACCGGCCCCAATACGGGCGGCAAAACGGTGGCGCTTAAAACCGCGGGACTTTTTGCCCTGATGAATCAGGCGGGCCTTGCCGTGCCGGCCGCGGAGGGTACGGCGCTGCCGTTTTTTTCGGGCGTCTATACCGACATCGGCGACGAACAGTCGATTGCGCAAAACCTTTCAACCTTTTCCGCGCACCTGCGAAATATCGGAAACATTATTGACGAAGCCGATGAAAACGCCCTCGTACTGCTTGATGAACTTGGTGCGGGCACCGACCCCGAAGAGGGAAGCGCCATCGCTCTGGCGGTACTCGATCATTTTATTGAAAAGCAAAGCTGCGTGCTGGTAACGACCCATCACGGCATCCTTAAAAATTACGGCTACAGCAGGCAGGGAGTGGAAAACGCCTCGGTCGAATTTGACGGGCGCACCCTTTCGCCTACCTACCGCATCATCATGGGGCTTCCCGGTGAAAGCTGCGCGCTTGACATTGCCCTGCGGAACGGCCTGCGGGAAGATATCGTTGCCAGGGCGCGCGGCTATCTTGACGACGAACGCTTCGACGTATCGGCGCTTATTGCCGGATTAAAAGAAAAACACCGCGAACTGGATTCCGCTTCCCGCGCGGCGCGCGAGGCCGGACAAAAACTGCGTGAAGAAAAACGCCGGGCGGATTTGAAAGAACTGCGGCTTAAACAAAAAGAATTCCTTTTAAAACAGGAAGGCGCCGGCGAGTTCCGGCGCTTTCTGGAAGCGGGCAGAAAGCGGCTTGAAAATCTGGTAAGGGAAATTCGCGAGGGCGAAATGAGCCGCGAAAAAACACTCGGGGTAAAAGAATTTTTGCGGGAACTGGAAGAAGGCGCCGCCTCCATGGAACGTACCCTTGACGCCGAAGCGGCGGCCCTGCGCGGCGCGGAAGCGGCCCTGGAGGAAAGCGCCGCGGGCGGAAACGCCGGAGCGCCGCGCGGGGGAATTGCCGCCGGGGCCGAAGTTCTGGCCGGCCCCTCGCGCAGGCGGGGCAGGGCGCTGCGGCGGGAAAAGGACGGCGCGTGGATTGTGGAACTGGGCTCGGTACGGATGAGTTTTGCCGAAGAGGATCTGGTTCCCGCGCCGCCCGTAAAAAAGCAGACGGTGTCCGTTTCCGCCGACATCGGGCCGGTCAGGGCGCTGAACGAGCAGCGCCTTATCGGCATGCGCGCCGGCGAAGCCGTCGACGCGTTAAGAAGCCAGCTTGACGCGGCGCTGCTTACCGGCCTTGGCGCCTTTGCCGTGATCCACGGCAAAGGCGACGGTGTTTTACAGCGGGCGGTTCACGAATTTCTTGAATCGCACCCCGCCGTAGCCGATTACCATTTTGCCCGTCCCGAACTCGGCGGCGCGGGCCGCACCGAGGTGATTCTGAAAAGCTGATTGCCGGCA
>JAITBL010000060.1 GCA_031283575.1 Treponema sp.
TGGAACAGCTTCCTTGAATGTAGGATGTTTCGTAAGTCTTAAATCCTTATTACATAAGGATTTAAGACTGAGAAACTCCGAAGCCAGTGGAAAAACCATGGGGTTTTGGAACTGGCTCATATTTCCGGGGGAACATACGGCAGAGCCGCATCGTCCGTCAGCGGAAGCGCCGCGGTATCAGGGCCTTTGTCCTTCAGCTTTTTCCCGTTTTTCGCGCGCTTTTTAAGAGACTTGAAGATGATAAAGGGCAGCGAACAGAGCATTCCGAGCATAAAGGAAGCGAACACGGTAAGATAGATCGGTACGCCGCGAAAAGCCGTAACGCCCAGCGAAAGATCGCATTTGTTATCCAGGTTAAACCCGATAAAGGCCAGAAGAACGGCCAGAATGATGATAAGACCCAACATACGCCAGGGCATGATTGCCTCCTCTTTTTAATTAAGGCTGTTCCAAAACTGCGGTTTCTGGAACCGGCTCAATTTGCAGGCGGTTCCGCGGCCGGGCGTCTGACGGCGCGAAACGTAATTCCGTTAAGGGAACACAGCCTGACCCGCTCAAAATTCCCGATCAGGCCGCGCTCTCCGGCAAAGACCGCCATTTCGTCCCGTTCGGTTCTTCCCAATAACTCATCGGCATTTTTACGGGAAACGCTTTCCACCAACACCCGGTCTTCTTTGCCGACACGGGCCTGTAATAATTGTAACGTATGCTTCCTCTGAAGCACAATCACCCGCGCGAGCCGTTCCTTTTTTACCGTTTCGGGAATACGGCCGTCCATATCCCAGGCGGCCGTTCCTTCGCGGGGATTGTAGTAGTACATGTAGGCGTAGCTGAACCGGACCTTCTCCATAAGCGCGAAGAGTTCGGCGAGCTCGGCTTCGGTTTCGCCGGGGAAGCCCACCATGAGGTCGGCCGAAAGGCTCAGATCCGGCATCGCCCTGCGGAGTTTTTCCACCAGGTCCAGATAGGATTCGGCGGTATAACGGCGCTTCATCGCCCCGAGTACGCGGTTCGAGCCGTGCTGCAGGGGCAGATGGAGGTGGCGGCAGAAACAGCGGTTTTCCGCCATGACGCCGATGCTTTCTTCGGACAAATCCCCGGGATTTGCCGAAAGAAAACGCACCCACTCAATCGAAGTGCCCTCGACGGCGCGGGCCGTAAGACGGAGCAGGCCGGGAAAGGCGGTTGATTCAAAGCGGTAGGAATTCACGTTTTGACCGAGCAGGGTGATTTCGCGCACACCCTTTTCGGCGAGCAGGGCCAGTTCGGCTTTGATGGAATAGGACGAACGGCTTATTTCACGGCCCCGGACCAGGGGAACGACGCAGTACGAGCAATAGTTATTACAGCCGTGCATGATCGGCACAAAACTGCGGAAAGCGCCGCTTTCCAGATGGGAGGCGGAAAAACTGAAGGCCGGCGTTTCATCGCCGGAAAAGTCCGCCTTTTCGCCCCGCTCCGCCGCCTCCAGTATCAGCGGAAAGCGACTGCGGGCATCGGTCCCCATAACGGCGTCCACGGCGGGGAACTTTTCTTTCAACTTTTCGCCCAGACGGCTTGCCATACAGCCGGCCACGATCAGGGTAAAGGGTTTTCCGGCGGGCCGCTTTTTTTTTGCCCCGTAATGGGCAAGCCGTCCCAGCGCGCGCTTTTCGGCGGTGCCGCGGACCGAACAGGTGTTGAGCAGGACCAGATCCGTTGTTTCGGGGCCGGCGGCCTTTTCCCATCCCCTTTCGGCGAGCACAAGTTCGAGCGCCGCCGATTCGGCGGAATTCATCTGGCAGCCGTAGGTTTCAAAAAAATAGGTCAACGAAACTCAGGAACGGCTCTTCATGCCCTGGAGGAATTTGATCAGGTTCCAGACCCCCAGAACCACCAGGCCCAGGCAGCCGGCGGCCAGGAGAAAACGGGCGGTTCCGCCGAGGAAACCCAGCTTTGAGAGTACGGTAAGTACGCCCGCCGCCAGACAGATCGCTCCGGGGAGTCTGTCGCCGCTTTCACGCGAAGAAAGGGAAATGAAGCCGATAACGCCGACGATAACGCCGGCGGCAATGCCGAAAAAAGACGGCAGGGCGCTGAGGGTGTAGAGGACGACGCCTCCGACTATACCCCCGACCGCGGCCAGGCCGCGCTTTGCCAGTACGGTGGTTGGTACGATGTCATTCATGGTTTTTATCTCCTGTAAAACAAGCGAGGGCATAGGCGCTGTGATTATGTATACTTTCATAGTTTTCGGCCTCGACCGAAAAACGGGGAAAGCTCTTCAGCGCCTCAATTTTAATATACACGTCACGGACCAAATCTTCAACAAACTTGGGATTGTCGTAGGCCGTTTCGGTAATATACTTTTCGTCCTCGCGTTTGAGCATCGAATAAACGGGACTGGAAGCTGATTTTTCGACCAGATCAACCATATCCTCGATCCAGAAAAAGGGGCCCAGTTCCAGTTCCACCGTAACCACTCCCCGCTGATTATGGGCGCCGCGGTCGGAAATCGCCCGGGAACAGGGACAGACTGTTGTCACCGGTACGGAAACGCTCACCGTAAAGCGCCGCTCCCCGCGCTTCACCCGTCCCTGGTAGCGGCAGCGGTAACTCATCATGCCGGGAAGCCCCGATACGGGGGCTTTTTTTTCAAGAAAATAGGGGAAGGCGATCTCGCCGTAGGCCGATTCCGCCTCGAGTTCGCCGGAGATTTCCCCGAGCATGGCGAGAAAGCGGGGCATGGAAAGATCCTCCCGGTAACGGTGAAAAATTTCCACAAAACGGCTCATGTGGGTTCCCTTGAAGTGATGGGGCAGGTCGGCGAAAAGATCCGCCGTACAGGAAGTATGCTGAACCCTGTTGGCGCGATCGAGCACCCGTATGGGATATTCCAGGCCCTTTACCCCCACTTTCGTCAGGGGAATGTTCCGCGTGTCGGGGCTGCTCTGAACGTCAATCACGCCGGCCTCCGGTTTCGTCCGCGCCGGCGCAGGATTCGGCGGCTTTGAGCACGTTGTGGAGAAGCATGGCGATGGTCATGGGGCCTACCCCGCCGGGAACCGGCGTCAGGTACGAGGCCTTTTGCGCAGCGCTCTCAAAATCCACGTCGCCTTTGAGCCGGTAACCGCGCTTTGCCGAAGTATCGTTTACGCGGTTCACTCCCACGTCGATCACCACGGCGCCTTTTTTGATCATTCCGCCGGTAATCAGGCCGGGCTTTCCCGCGGCGGCGACGAGGATATCCGCCCGGGTTGTATAGCGGGCCAGATCCCCGCTTCCCGTATGGCAGACGGTGACCGTAGCGTTCAGCTCCCTGCGCAATAACAGCGCCGCCAGAGGCTTTCCCACAAGGTTCGATCGCCCCACGATAACCACGTGGGCGCCGGAGACGGGAACGGCTGTTTCGCGGAGCAGTTCCAGAACCCCCTGTGGAGTACAGGGGATGAAGCCCGGTTCCCCCAAAAAAAGACGCCCCGCCTGAACGGGATGAAAACCGTCCACATCTTTGCGGGGATCAATCGCGCTGATAACGGCTTTTTCGCGGATCTGCGCCGGCAGGGGAAGCTGAACGAGGATGCCGTGGACGAGGCGGTCGGCGTTCAGTTCGGCGACAAGCGAAAGCAGCCGTTCTTCGGAGGTATACGCGGGAAGGCGGATGTCGCGGCTTTCCATGCCCGCCTCCCCCAGCGCCTTTTCCTTGGCGCCGACGTAGGAGACGCTGGCGGGATCTTCCCCGGCCAAAACAACGGCAAGGCAGGGGCTTACGCCCTTTTGTTTAAGGGAAGAAGCCCTCAGCGCGGCTTCTTCCCGCTTTTTACGGGCGATTTCTTTTCCGTCAATGATAACCGCGCTCATTTCCCCTCCGCAAGATCCGTACTGATGATCATAAAACGCCCCGACCGCGCCCGTACGCTGATCGTCTCCGCGTTTTCGGACGGCCGGTTGCTCAGACCGAAGCCGCCGCGGTTCCAGCTGACGGAGGCCAGCGGCCAGCGGAGGCCCTCGCTCGCGGCGCGCCAGGGACCGTTTCCCAGCGGAAAAACCGAAACGACGCTGCAGGAAGCCGCGGGAAGCGTGACGGCCGCGGGCGCGCCGAGGCAGTACACAACTTCGCCGGCCGTATACCAGCGGGCGGGAGGGTTTTCCCGCTCAAAAAGCGAACGAATTCCGTAGAGCTGATCCATACGCCCCCCTCCCCCGCCGACTATATACACTTCGGCGCAGCCCTGTTCCCCAAGCAGTTTGAAGGCCAGTTCCGTATCGGTAAAGTCTTTGTCGGCGGGATAGCGGATCACCCGTTCCGGGGGATAGGCGGCGAGCCGTTCCGCGCCTGGCAGGGAATCCATGTCGCCCACAATCCAGTCGGGCGCGAAACCGGCCGCTTCCGCGGCGAGGAGGCCCGAATCGGCCGCGGCCGTCAATACGCTCCGCTCCCGCGCCGCTTCCTCAACGAGCTTCCTCGTTTTTGCCGGCGGCGGCGCTTCGCCTCCGGTAAAGAGTATACCCGTTACCATGGCTGTCATTCCGCCATTGTAGTATACTGCTTCGCGATGGGCAATTCACCGGTGCGGCTCAAAGTTCATCCCCTCCTCAAGGAAATCGCCGCCGTTTTTTCGGGCGGCGGAAAACAGCTGTATCTGGTCGGGGGCGCCGTGCGGGATCTGCTCCTTGGACGCGAGGCGGCCGACTGGGACCTCGCTACCGACGCCCGCCCCGAAGAGGTCACGGCGCTCTTCAGGCGGGTAATTCCGACCGGCGTTAAACACGGTACGGTGACGGTGCGTTTTAAGGGCCGTTCCTGCGAGGTGACGACCTTTCGTAGCGAGGAAGTATACTCCGACGGCCGCCGCCCCGACCGCGTTCACTTCGCGGCCGGTATCGAAGAAGACCTGTCGCGGCGCGATTTTACGATGAACGCCGCCGCCGTCAAACTGCCCGAAGGCTTTTTGGTCGATCCCTTTGACGGCAGGCTCGACATCGGGCGGCGGCTTATACGGACGGTGGGGAACGCCGCCGAACGTTTTGCCGAGGACGGACTGCGGCCCCTGCGGGCGCTGCGCTTTGCCGCCCAACTGGGCTTCGAGCCCGACCGCGCCGCTCTGGCGGCTATTCCGGCCGCCCTTCCCACGACCGCCCGCGTAGCCCCCGAGCGGATACGCGGCGAACTGGACAAAATTATCGCGTCGTCCAATCCCCGCGGGGCCTTTTTGTTAATGGAAGAAACAGGTATGCTGGCCCTTATTTTGCCGGAACTCGCCGCGTGCAGGGGTGTCGGGCAGAAGGGCTTTCACCGTTACGACGTACTGGATCATTCCCTTTTTGCCTGCCAGTTTGCCGCCCAAACGGGGTACAGCG
>JAITBL010000101.1 GCA_031283575.1 Treponema sp.
CCCGGGGTGATCCTCGTGGAAACCATGGCGCAGTCGGGCGGCGCGGGACTGCGCAAACAGGGCGCTCTGGGAGACGGCGCGCTCTTCTTTCTCGCCTCGGTGGACAAGGTCAAGTTCCGCCGCCAGGTACGGCCCGGCGAGGAACTGCGATCCGAAATCGAAAACCTTCGGGTCTCGCCCAAAATGATTAAACAGGCGGGCAAGGCCTATGTCGGAGACGAGATTGCCGCCGAAGCGGAATGGCTCTGCCTTGTCGGCAGTTCCGATCAGACATAAGGAGAACAACTGATGATCATAAAACCCATGGTTCGTAACAGCATCTGCATCAACAGCCATCCCGCGGGGTGCGCCAAAGTGGTGCGGAATCAAATCGCCTACGCGCGAAAAAATCTTGCCGGCGATAAACCGGCGCGTACGCCCAGGCTTGCCCTGATCCTCGGCTGTTCCACCGGTTACGGCCTTGCGAGCCGTATCGCCGCCGCCTTTGGTTACGGGACAGTCACCGTGGGCGTTTCCTTTGAAAAACCGGGAACCGAAACAAAGTGCGGGACGCCTGGTTTCTACAATAACCTCTGCTTCGACAGGGAAGCCGCCGCCGCGGGACTTGTTTCCAGAACCCTGGACGGCGACGCCTATTCCGCCGAAATGAAAACACGGGCCGCCGCCGCCCTTAGAGAGGCCGCCAAAGCGGCGGGCATTGAAGCAAAGGCAGATCTGATCATCTATTCGCTTGCTTCTCCGGTGCGTACCGATCCGGCAACGGGAATTACGCACCGCTCGGTAATTAAACCCATCGGCGCCGCCTATTCGGGCGTCACGCTGGACATGATGAGCGGCGCGATAAGCAGCGCTTCCGCCGAAGCCGCCGGTGAAGAAGAAATCGCGAACACGATCAAGGTAATGGGCGGCGAGGATTGGGAGTTGTGGATCGACGCCCTGGACAGCGAAAAGCTTCTTGCCGGGGACGCGCGTACCGTCGCCTATACCTACATCGGCCCGGAACTTTCCTGGGCGATCTACAAAAACGGAACCATCGGCCGCGCCAAGCTCGATCTTGAACGGGCCGCCGCCGCGATCAACGCCAAATTGTCCGCGGGGCCGGCAAAAGGCCGCGCGTGGATTTCGGTTAACAAGGCCCTGGTTACGCGGGCCAGCGCGGTCATTCCCATTATTCCGTTTTATGTTTCCTGCCTTTTCAAGGTGATGAAAGAAAAGGGTCTTCACGAAGGCTGTATCGAACAAATCACGCGGCTCTACAAAGAAAGACTTTACACCGCCGAAGCGGCCTTCGATCCGGACAGGGTCGCCGTTGACGGCGAACGTCGGATACGCATTGACGATTGGGAAATGCGCGGCGACGTACAGCAGGCGGTACTGGATCGCATGGCGCGGACAAAAGAAGACAATGTATTCGAAATAACCGATGTCGCGGGTTTCAAACACGACTTTCTTGAAGCCCACGGTTTTGATGTTGAGGGCGTCGACTACGAAGCGGAAGTTGATCCTTCGGGGGCGCTATGATGAAGGATGAATTCATCCTTGCCCTGATCGACAGGCTCGAAAAGAGCGGCCTTGCCGAACTGGAGTACAGCGACGGCGCTTCGCGTCTGGTACTGCGGAAAGCGCCGCCTGCCGAAACTGCCGCGGCGGCGCAAAGCGGCGCAAACCCTTCAGCCGCGGGCGGAACAAACGGCGGCGCGGTAAACGCGGAGTCCGCGGCGGGCAGCGCCGTCATAAGCAGTCCCATCGTGGGAACTTTTTATCCCGCGCCCAGCCCCGATTCACCGCCCTTTGTACGCGCCGGTTCCCGTGTTAAAGCGGGCGACACGCTCTGCATACTCGAGGCGATGAAAATGATGAACCACCTTGAGGCCGAATTTGACTGCGAAATAATCGCCGTCAAGGCGGCCGGCGGCGATCTGGTCGAATACGGACAAACCCTCTTCGAAGTCAAAAAAGCATGATTAAACGGCTGCTCATTGCCAACCGCGGCGAAATCGCCGTGCGGATCATAAGAAGTTGCCGCGAGATGGGAATCGAAACCGTGGCGGTCTATTCGACTGCCGATCGCGACAGCCTTCACGTGCGGCTTGCCGACCGCGCGGTCTGTATAGGGCCGCCGCCCTCGTCTCAAAGTTATCTGGTAAAAGAAAACCTCATCATGGCGGCGCTCCATACCGGCTGCGAGGCGCTTCACCCGGGCGTCGGCTTTCTTTCGGAAAACGCCGCCTTCGCCCGCCTTGTCCGCAAAAACGGCCTCGTCTTTATCGGACCCGACGCGGAAGTGATCGAGCTGCTGGGCGACAAGGTACAGGCGCGCGCCACCGCGCAAAAATACGGGCTTCCCGTTACTCCGGGTACCGGCGCGCTTACGGCGGACAAAGACGCCGCCGCCGAAGCGGAGCGGCTGGGCTTTCCCGTAATCATCAAGGCGGCGGCGGGCGGCGGCGGCAAGGGCATGCGCATTGTGCGAAAGCGCGAAGACCTTGCCGAAAACATCCGCATCGCGCGCTACGAGGCCGAGTCGAATTTCGCCGACGGGACGGTGTTTATCGAACGCTATCTGGAAAACCCGCGGCATGTCGAACTGCAAATACTTTCGGATGGAAACGCCGTTGCCGTTCTTGGCGAACGCGACTGTTCGGTTCAGAAAAATCACCAAAAGCTGATAGAGGAGAGCCCCTCGCCCGGGGTGAACGACAGGATGCGCGGGGCAATGGCGGCGGGGGCGGTTCCCCTCTTTAGCGCCCTCAAGTACCGCGGGGCGGGAACCATCGAGTTTCTTGTTGAAGGCGAAGCGTTTTATTTTATGGAAGTCAACGCCCGCGTACAGGTGGAACATCCGGTAAGCGAGTACGTCAGCAACACCGACATTATCCGTGAACAGATACTTGCCTGCACCGAGGGCCGCATGGAGATCGATCCCGCCGCGCTTGCGGTTTCGGGATGGTCGATTGAGTGCCGTATCAACGCCCTTTCGCCGGGAAAGCTGACGCGCCTCGAAATTCCCTGCGGCCCGGGGGTACGTTTCGATTCATTCCTCTACACCGGCTGCGTGTTCCCGCCTTACTATGATTCCATGGCGGCAAAAGTTATTGTCCACGGGCGGGATCGCGATCACGCCATCGCCCGCATGGATCGCGCCCTTGGCGAACTGGTGATAGAAGGGATAGCCCACAACGCGCGCCGCCAGCGCTGGATCATCAATCATCCCCAATTCCGTTCCGGCATTTTTGGAACGCGCTATTACGAAGAAATTGAAAAGGAAGCAGAACATGTCCGATAACATCCACGGGGATCAAGGCCAGTCCGCGAAAAAAAAGTGCCCCGCCTGCGGAACCCTTCATGATGAAGCGGCGATCAAAGCCGCCCTCCTCTGCTGTCCCGCCTGCGGCGTTCATTACCGCATGGAGCCGCAGGATCGCGTTGCCTTTCTGGCCGACGAGGGAAGCTTTAGCGAATTTTCGGCAAACCTCCGCTCGCTCAACCCCATCGACCTTTCCGGTTACGAGGAAAAACTTTCCGAAGCGGAAGCAAAGGCCCGCATGAAGGACGCCGTAATCACCGGCGAGTGCACCATCGAGGGAAAGCCCCTTATTCTGGGGTTGATGTCGTTTCAGTTTATGGGCGGCTCCATGGGTTCGGTGGTGGGCGAAAAAGTAAGCCGCGCTCTCCTGTTGGGGGCCGAAAAAAAGCTGCCTGTCCTTATCTACACAACCTCGGGCGGCGCCCGCATGCAGGAAGGAATTTTTTCGCTTATGCAGATGGCAAAAACTTCCAGCGCCGCGGCGGAACTGGACAAGGCGCGCGTTCCCTTTTTTATCGTACTCTGCGATCCGACAACCGGCGGCGTTACCGCTTCTTTCGCCATGCTTGCCGATGTGATCATGGCCGAGCCCGGCGCGCTCATAGGTTTTGCCGGTCCCCGCGTTATCGAGGGAACCATACGGCAGAGTCTGCCCGAAGGTTTTCAGCGCGCCGAGTTCCAGCAGGAAAAAGGTTTTGTTGACGCCATTGTTCCGCGCAAAGATCAAAGGCGGGTGATTGCTTCTCTTGTTGATATGCACAGGAGGCCTTTATGAGCGATCTTGCAAAAAAAATCGCCGAATTAAAAAAACTCTGCGAAGAGGAAGGCCTGGACGCCGTGGACGAAATCGCCCGCCTCGAGGCAAAAATTCAGTCGGTATCAAAAGCGGAAACCGTGTGGAAGCGCGTGGAACTTGCCCGCCATCCCGACCGGCCCTACGCGATGGATTACATCAATCTTGTTTTTGAAAATTTTATCGAACTCCACGGCGACCGCTGTTACGGCGACGATCCTTCGATTGTGGGGGGGCTCGCCCTTCTCGGCGGAAGGCCGGTAACGGTGCTCGCCAACCAGAAAGGCCGCACCCTTAAAGAAAACGTGCGGCGCAACCACGGCATGGCGAATCCCGAAGGTTACCGTAAAGCCCTGCGCCTTGCCAAAGAGGCCGAAAAATTTTCGCGGCCCATCATCACCTTTGTTGATACCGCCGGCGCCTACCCCGGCCTCGGCGCCGAAGAGCGGGGCATAGGCGAAGCTATCGCGCGTAACCTTCGCGATTTTAGCACCCTTATGACGCCGGTGATCTGCGTGATCATAGGCGAAGGCGGCTCGGGCGGCGCCCTGGGACTCTGTGTGGGCGACAAAATCTATATGCTTGAAAACGCGATTTATTCGGTAATAAGCCCCGAAGGCTGCGCGTCGATACTGCTCCGCGACGCCGGCAAGGCAAAAGACGCCGCCGTGATGCTTCGCATCACCAGCGACGATCTGCTCGACTTTAAAGTGATCAACGGCATCATCGCCGAACCCGAAGGCGGCGCGCACGCCGATCCCCGCAAAGCCGCCCTGGCTATCAAAGAAGTGTTGTTACGGGATCTGGAACAGCTCTGCGCCCACCGCGGCGAAGTGCTGGTCCGCTACCGCAAGCAGAAGATCAGAACCATCGGACACTGGAAAGATAATTAAGGCTGTCCCCGCCGGAACGGTTTAACTCCCTCAAAAGGGGATTTACTTCGATTTACTTCGATTTACTCCTCCGCATCCGTAACTTCCGCGGATTTTGCCGGACCGGAAAAAGTAACACGGAACCCTATCCCGATGCGGAAGCCCTCGACCAGGGGAAGGTCCTCGCCCGACCACAGGCGGTAGGCGGGGATCCAAAGCCGCAGATCCAGGCCAAGGAGCAATTCGTTCAAAAAGCGAAAATCTATGCCCCCGCCTATGAAGGGCAAAAACCAGCGGCCGCTGCCCCAAAAATAACTGTTGATACTGCTTTTGGCGTCCCCTACACTGTGCCCCGTGCTTCCGCCCGCATCGGTATGATCTTCCCCCGAATCAATTCCGTAGGCGGGAAAGGCCAGACGCAGATCAAACGCAAGCCCGCCGTAAGCGCGTACGGTTGTTTTTTCGCCCCAGGGATGAAAACGCGCCACCGGCTGAAAGCCAAGCAGGAAACCGATGGCAAAGGCGGAACGAAATTCATCGTTAGCGGGCACCACGCGGTCCAGGGTATAATCGTAGTCGTAGGTATTGCCGTAAACATCCAGCGACGCTTCGATGGCAAGCAGTTGGCTCAAATCCCAGGAAGCCGCCACCCCCAGCGAAGGCAGTATCGGCATGGGCGCCGAGCGGTTTCCGTTCGATTCGGGAAAAAGGAGCAGCGAACCGCGCAGGGACCAGTCGATCTGCTGTATAAAACTCTGGGCGCACAAAGGCAGCGTTAAAGCGGCAAGCAGCGCCGCAACGCAAAAGCGCCTCACGGGGCGGCTCCAACAAGAACGCATATCCGTTCAACAAGGGCTTTGGTGTAGGCGCCGATATCTTTGATTTCCGCTTTCTTTACCCTAAAGCCGATGGCCCCCGGGTGGCCGCCGCCGTTTTCAATCTTGAGCCCTGTCAGCACTTCGCGAAGATCCGGAATAACAAAGTCGGCGCTTCGGCGCAGCCTGAACTGGACAAAATCGGAAAGCCTCGGATCATCGTAATAGGCCACCAGACCCAGCTTGCGGCTGTCCTCGGCCAGCGTATCGGCCGCGCCTTTGGCAGCGTTGACCACAAGTTCCGCGCCGCAGGCCTCAAAACATTCAGCGGATGACTGCTCGTCGAGGCAGATATAGTACACCGGCATGCTGGTGTTTTTATGGGCCATGATCTGGTCAAAGCATTTTTTCTCGCGCACCGACAAATTCTGAATCGTGTCAAAAACCGCTTCCATGGACGAAAGGTTATGGCTGTTTTTCTGGGTTTTCGCGTTGAGGAGCCGGTCAAAGATTTCGCTGAAAGTACGATAGAAAAACCGCTCTTTGCGTGTTTTAAGGTACTTGCCCATCTGGGAATCTCCCACAATTCCCGTCAGAATTGCCAGGGCGAGATTGCGGGTAAAAAAATCAATGTCCCTGTATTCGGCCTTACGGGAAAACTTGAGCAGCATATAGCCGATAAGCTCGCAGGTACTCGAAGCTTCGCTTACCAGGGAACACTCCTTGTCGCCGGAGTATTCGGAATCGGTCATCAGGTGATGGTCGATTTCGATTTTGGCGACTTTGGGATTCTTCATCAGGGCGGCAATGTCATCGTTGAGGGCAATCATCACCGGTTTGGGGGTGTCAAGCACCACCACCGCCTGGAAATTTTCAACCCTGTTGAGCTTTCCATAGTTGACGGCGATACCGTTATACTTGCAGATTGCCAGAAGGTAGCTAAAATGGCCCGCCACCGGACCGGAAAGGTAAATCGTGGCCTCTTTATGGAATTTGGCAAGCAGCAGGGCAAAGGCGACCAGCGAGGCAATACAGTCCGTATCGGGGTCTTTGTGCCCCAGAAGCAGAAAGATATCTTTCTGCTGAATGAGGCTCCCGATACGGCTCACAATACGGCCTTTTTCGGCTATAGTGTCAATTTCTATCTTTTTCATAATTACCCCTAAAAGCATACCACTATCGGCGATCTATTTCCAGCGCCTTACAGGGGGGCGCACGGTATAGCGCGGCGCCGGAAAACCTTGCGTCTGGTTCGTATGATCCGAAGCATGCATTTGCAAGTTAGGCTGTAAGCCTGACTTGGCCAATTAAACCTTCGGTTTAATTGCAGGCGTACGCTATCCCATATTGTATCGCCAGCGAAAAATCACTAATAGCCTCTTGGGGTTTTCCAAATTCGGCGTCTGGCATTAGCCGGACATAGCCTTTCCTCAAGGTATATGACCCCCGGTTTTGCCGGGGGTCATACGGTCGAAGGTCCGGCTCAGGTGACTCCGTAAGCGAGCATGGCTTCGGCCACTTTAAGAAAGCCGGCTATGTTGGCGCCGGCAACGAGGTTGCCGGGAACGCCGCAGTCGAGCGACGCTTCGTGGGCGTTTCTGAATATGCCCCGCATAATTTCCCTGAGCCGGGCGTCCACTTCGGCAAATGTCCAGGAGAGCCGCATGGAGTTCTGACTCATTTCCAGAGCGGATGTGGCGACGCCTCCGGCGTTGGCGGCCTTCGCCGGGCCGAACGAGATTCCGGTTTTCAGAAACAGTTCCACGGCGCCGGGGGTCGACGGCATATTGGCCCCTTCGGCTACGGCAAAGCATCCGTTTTTGATCAGGGCCCTGGCGTCTTCTTCATCCAGCTCGTTTTGGGTAGCGCAGGGAAGGGCGATGCCGCAGGGTATCTTCCAGATTCCCCGGCCTTCATAATACTCGGCGTTTTTTTCCCGTTCCGCGTATTCGGAGATCCTGCCCCGTTTTTCGAGTTTGATTTCCTTTACCAGATCAAGGTTGATTCCGTTTTTGTCGTAAACAAAGCCGTTTGAATCGGAAAGAGTAACAACTTTCGCGCCCAGTTGAGCCGCTTTTTCCGCGGCAAAGATCGCCACATTGCCGGAGCCGGAAATGACGACCTCCGATCCGGCAAAGGATTTTTTCGCCAGGGCAAGCATTTCTTCGGTAAAGTAACAGAGGCCGTAGCCTGTCGCTTCGGTACGGACAAGGGAGCCGCCGAAGGAAAGCCCCTTGCCGGTCAGGACGCCGGAAAACTGGTTGTTAAGCCGCTTGTACTGGCCAAAGAGAAAACCGATTTCCCGTCCGCCGACTCCGATGTCTCCGGCGGGAACGTCCGTATCGGCGCCGATGTGGCGGAACAGTTCGGTCATAAAACTCTGGCAGAAGCGCATGACTTCCCCGTCGCTTTTTCCCTTGGGATCAAAATCGGCGCCTCCCTTGGCGCCCCCTATGGGAAGGGAAGTCAGGCTATTTTTAAAAATCTGCTCAAACCCGAGGAATTTGATAATAGAGGCGTTCACCGAAGGATGAAACCGAAGGCCGCCCTTATAGGGGCCTATGGCCGAATTAAACTGGACGCGGCAGCCGCGGTTAACCTGTACCCGTCCGCGGTCGTCAACCCAGGGAACGCGGAAGGAGATAAAACGTTCCGGCTCCACGAGCCGGTCGATAACGCCTTCCGTAACCAGCTCCGGCCTTTTTTCGATGATAAGATCAAAGCTTTCCAGCACTTCTCCCACGGCCTGCAGGAATTCCGTTTCACCCGGATTTCTTTTTTCCACACCGGAAAAAACGGTTGTCAAATAGGGGCTCTTCACATTCATAAAAACTCCATAAAATGAGGCTGTTCCAAAACTTCAGTTTTGGGACAGGCTCAAATACTTCGCAGATTTGAGTCTGCCGGGCAATGATTTGCCGGAAAATAATTGACTCTAGGAGTCAAGAATATCACACTACTTTTAATTGTGCAAGCGCCGTTTTGGGCCCGTTATTCGTAAAATGAGCCTCCGCGGGGTATGAACCCGCCTTCCAATCACACCGGGACAGAAGATGCATAAATATTCAGGAAAAAGCCGTAATTTTGCTTATTTTATCCGGAAATGCATAAATATACTTGACTTTTTTTCTGAATTTTTGTAATACAAGTAATCGAGCCAGTTCCAAAACCCCATGGTTTTTCCACTGGCTTCGGAGTTTCTCAGTTTTAAATCCTTATGTAATAAGGATTTAAAACTTACGAAACATCCTACATTCAAGGAAGCTGTTCCAAAAACTGAAGTTTTG
>JAITBL010000179.1 GCA_031283575.1 Treponema sp.
CTGTAAAAGCGCCGAGTCAATCTGCTGTCAAATCGTCGTTACCCGCATCTGTAAGCCCGCGGGACGGATCAAGGTGATACTTGTTGGAAAAGATCTAGGATTTTAAAGTATCAGTTCCCAGTATCCCACGTCGAGGCGTCGGCCCAGTTTAAAGCCAATCTCGTTAAACTGGGCGATCTTTACAAAGCCGAATTTTTCATGCAAGGCGACGCTTCTTTCGTTGGGCAGGGTGATTCCCGCAACAAGGGCGTGAAGCTCCGTTTTTCGTACCGCGCCGAGAAGCGCCTTCATAAGTTCCGTGCCCCAACCCTTCCCCTCAAGGCCCGTTTTAAGGTATATGGAAAGTTCCGCCGCGTAACGGTAGGCGTTACGCTCCTTCCAGGTGTTTACATAAGCGTAACCCACAACATCACCGTCCTCTTCCAGAACAAGCCAGGGGTACTTTGCGCTGACTTCGGCGATGCGCCCGGTCATCTCTCCGATGGAAACCGGCCGTTCCTCAAACGTAATCACCGTCTCCCTGACGTAATGATTGTAAATGCCGGCAATGTTTTTCGCGTCGCCGCTTTTAACCGACCGTATCATTCCCTGCCCCTTATATGGCCCTGTCCGCTTATCCGGTACTTGGTCGTCGTAAGGGCGTCCAGCCCCATCGGCCCCCGCGCGTGGAATTTCTGGGTACTAATGCCTAGTTCCGCTCCAAAGCCGAATACGCCCCCGTCGGTAAACCGCGTCGAGGCGTTGGTATAGACACAGGCGGCGTCAACTTTTTGGGTAAACGTTTCGGCGTTTTTCATGTCGTTGGTGAGGATCGCCTCGGAATTGCGGGTACCCCAGCGGTTGATGTGCTCAATCGCCTGTTCGGTGGAATCAACGGTTTTTACCGCGAGGATGTAGTCAAGAAATTCTTCCGCCCAGTCTGCTTCGGACGCGTCTTTAAGGACAAGGCCGGCAGGGACGCCGGCTTTCGATACGGCGGCCTTCGACGCGGCGTCGCAGCGCAGTTCCACCCTGCCGGCAAGCCGGGCGGCGAGGGCGGGCATGAGCGCGGAAATGATGTCCCGGTGAACGAGGACCGTTTCTACCGCGTTACAGGCGCCGGGTTTTTGGACCTTGGCGTTTTCGATGATGTCGACCGCCGCGGGAATATCCGCGGAAGCGTCCGCAAAAATATGGCAGTTGCCTTCCCCGGTTTCTATCACCGGGACCCGGGCGTTTTCAACGACCCGCCGTATCAGATCGTGGCCGCCGCGGGGAAGTACAACATCGACCAGTCCTCTGGCGGAAAGTATCTCGTCCACGTCGCCGCGATCCCCCGAACCGGCAAGCTCCACCGCTTCGGCTATGCCGCCGCCTGATTCAAGGCCCTGCCTGAAGGCGGCGGTAATGGCCCGGTTCGACTCCAGCGCGGCGGACGAACCGCGAAGCAGTATTGCGCAGCCGGCTTTGTAGGCAAGGCTTGCCGCGTCGGCGGTAACATTGGGGCGGGATTCGTAGATGATCGCCGCTACGCCCAGGGGAACAGTACATTCCTCGATAAAAAGGCCGTTGGGGGTTTTCCAGCCCGCTTTTACCCTGCCGGCAGGGTCGTCAAGACCGGCGACTGTTTTGATTCCTTCGATAATTGAGTCGATACGGCTGTCGTCAAGAAAAAGTCTGTCTACAAGGGCTTCCTTCATACCGCCGCTTTTGGCCCGTTCCACATCGGCGGCGTTGGCGGAAAGTATCGCCGCCCTCGCGCTGTTTATCGCCGCCGCCGCCGCAAGCAGGGCGGCGTCTTTTTGGCTCCGGTTCTGTAAGGCCAAAAGCGCCTGGGCTTTTTTTAACGAAAGAAACGTTTCTTTAAGCGGCATAAAGGCTCCTTTATATCCAATTCTCCAGTTTTAGTTTACTTATTTTTTGAAATTCTTTTGTATTATTGGTTACAAAAATATAATCACCCCTAACTGTCGACGACCCTGTACTATGGCGAATGTATTGAGCGCCACGGCAAATTTCCGCCGGCAACATGTCGAACCTGGCACGGTTTTCTCTCTCGTTTATCACCGGGAAAGACGGTGAAGCCGTTCTTTCTTCCACATTGCAACAAGTTCTTCCGGGCTTGTCTGTAACGCGCTATCGTCCAACTCAACAGCCCTGCCGCTTCGGACAAAAAAGATCCAGCAGCGGACAGGCTTTCCGTAGATGTCCGAAACGGCCCTGCGGTACAGGGCAAGCTGGCCCGAATGTTTGAGCGGGTCTTCGATTTTATCCGTCTTGAAATCGACAATGTGAAGTTCGCCGTTGTGTTCAAAAAGAAGGTCGATTTTTCCCGCGACAACATTGTCCCCGACCGCGGTCAGTACGGGAAACTCGGTCTCCCTGAATCCCGACGCGGCGCTGCCGGCCCCCAGCCGGGAACGGAAAAAATTGTCCGTCATCTCACGAGCCCTTTCTTTTATGGGGGCGGCCTGGTTTTCAGGTATGGCGGCAAGAATCCGCGCGGGAATTTTTTCAGGCTGATTGTTGAACCGCGCTTCGATAAATCCGTGTACGACAGTGCCG
>JAITBL010000033.1 GCA_031283575.1 Treponema sp.
TTGAAACGCCTCGCGTTGAAATTAAACAAAAAGCCTAGGGTACTTTTTGAAATTAGCCTAACCTTCTTTCCCTTCTTCGCCCTTTTCGCCTTCGCGGTTAAATATTCTTTCTTCTTTACCTTTTTCGCCTTCGCGGTTAAAAATTCTAAAACATGTAATCACTTCTTAATCTGCGGGCTTTGGCGCGGAACGCCGGCCTACTTTGCCGGAGTCAGCGTATAGCCGGCGCCGTCTTCGCGTACCGTCCCGACAGCGGGATACACGAGGTGCATGCCGGCGATGGGGATGTTGTTTGCCGCGGCGTATTGGAGTACTTTTTTCCGGGTTTCGGCGGCCATGACGGGATCGGTGTCGTAGGTTACCGAAATATCGGGCAGCGGAAACTGTATGTCCTGAACGTGCATCAGATCGCCCCAGATCAAAAGCCGGGCGGTTCCCGATGTCACAAGGAAACAGCTGTGTCCCGGAGTGTGCCCGTAGGCGGCAAAGGCTTCAATTCCCGGCACAAGTTCCGCCAGTCGCCCGCCAAGTTCTCCGGGCCGGAAAGTTTTAACGCGGTTTCCGTAGGGGGCAAAAGCCGCCACAGCGCCATGGTTGACGTTTGTTACCGTCCAGTATTCTTTTTCCTTTTCGGAGACATAGACAAGGGCTTTGGGGAAAAGGGCCTTTCCGTCCCTGGCAAGCCCGCCTATATGATCGCCGTGCATGTGGGTAAGAAGCACCGCGTCCACATCGCCCGGATCAACGCCGAGACTTTTCATGCTTTCAAAAATTTTTCCCCCGAATCCGGTGTCCACAAGCACCGTCCTGCCCGCGCCTTTTACCAGAAACGCGTTGGTCGACGACTGAAAACCCGGCTTTAGGTAACGGGCCTTTGCCGCGTCGCTGGCCCCCAGCAGAACCTGCGGCCTGCCCGGACCGGCGTTTTCCACCAGCGTGTATACCTCGATGGTTCCCAGCCTGTAGAGAAAAACGTCTTCCGCCCCGAAAGCGCCCGCGGCGCTCATCCCCATCAAAAGCCATACGATTTTTTTCATACAACACTCCCTCAACCCGGCAGATTTTGAACGTATCATTATTTTACACCATGTACAACGATTTTGGAACCGGTTTGTCCGGCTCCGGAGACTTTTCCTCTGATATGTGGTACTGTTTTCTACCATGTTAAAAGGCATCTACAGGGACAACGCAAAACAGGGCCGTTTTTTGTGGGTACTTGCCCTTTCCGGAAGAAGCTACGGCCTTTACCGGGGCGTACAGGACAACTTCCTCGCGGAAGTCGTTCACATATCCAAGTTTGAACGGGGCATTGTGGAATTTTTCCGGGAAATTCCCGGACTTATGGTGATCCTTATCCTGGCCGCCATGTACCGGTTTGCCGAAAGCCGGGTCTTCAAAATCGGAACGGCGATCATGCTGGCAGGCATCCTCGGGCTGCTCTTTGGCCCGGCCGGCCCGGAATTCTCCGCCAAATCTTTGGTGATTCTTTTTATGGTGATCTTCAGCGCCGGGGAACACATTATCATGCCGGTCAAATCTACCATCTCCATGGATCTGGCAAAGCCTTCGCAGGGCGGCGCTTCGCTGGGAGTAACCAACGCGCTGGATCAGCTGGGAAGAATTACCGGATACGTGATGGTAACACTTCTTTTCTTCATCTTTGGCAGGATCAATTTTTCGGGAACGCCGCGCTACAGGGTGGTGTTCGGAGCGTCCGCGTTCCTTGTAGTGGCCGCGGTGTTTGTCTCCCTGGCCATGACCGAAACCAAACTCAAGGGGCCGCGGCGGCGCTTTTACTTTCACAAAAAATTCTTTAAGTTCTACATGCTCGAAGTTTTTTACGGCGCGAGAAAACAGATATTCCTTACCTTCGCCCCGTATGTGCTTATCCTCCAGTACGGCGCCAATACCTCCGTTATCGCCCTGCTCTACGCGATCTGTTCAGGCGCGGGGTTTATCATAAGTCCCCTGCTGGGAAAGTTAATCGACAGGGCGGGTTACAAGTTTGTCATGGTGACAGATACCCTGGTGCTTGTCGTCGTGTGCCTTTTTTACGGCTTTTCACACAGGATCTTTCCGGAACACATCGCCTTTCTTGTCGTCTGCGTCAATTTCGTCCTTGACTCGATTATCTCTCTGGCAAGCATGGCGAGTAACGTGTACGTCAGGGACATCGCCTCGAGCCAGGAAGAACTTACCGCGACCCTTTCCACGGGCATTTCGGTGAATCATCTTATCAGCATAGCCATAGCGCTTTTGGGCGGATGGATATGGGAGCGTACCGGCATCGAGGTGCTTTTTTCGCTTTCGGCGTTTCTGGGAATAATGAACAGCGTCTACGCGGCGACCATCAAGGTGCGCCCCGCCGTGAAAAACCATTCCGCGACGGCGGGAAAAAATCAGTAAAAAGGAGCGCAAAAATGAAAGTTGTGGTATTGGACGAATACGCCATGAACCCCGGAGTCCGGCGTACTTGCCGATGCCGCCGCTTAGTGGCAGGTTTAAACTGCGAATTGCCGAGTCATTCCTATCAGCCTTGACAGGGTACTGTAATTCAGTAAAATTGCCTTAAAAAGGGCGGTGATATGCCAAATAA
>JAITBL010000036.1 GCA_031283575.1 Treponema sp.
TTGGCAAGCTCGGTGATGGTCGCCTTGGCCATTTCGTCAAGCTGGGTAAATTCCTCTCCGTTCATGGCGCCGGATACCGAGAGGGCCGTCTGCTTGGTCATGTCAAAAAGCACGCGGCCTTCCACATCGCCGGCAAGACCTACCAGCGCGGCAACTCCCATGATCCGCATGGTCGTGGATTTGAGATAAAGATCACCCCGTTTTACGTCGGTGTCAAGAACTTCTTTTAGGACATTAAAGGCTGCTTCGACAAAGGGATTAATGTATTCTACTCTCATAACGTACTCCTTTTCCTCGTTAATCTCGACGTGTATATGCCGACACGGGCTGTTTCGCCGCCTGACGCCATGATGGGCCGGGCAGTTCTTCGTTCCTTCCCATAATAATCATACCCCGGTGTTTGAGTTTTTCGGTGAACTCGGCCTGGAGCTTTTCCTGGTTTTCTACCGGCAGGAAAGAAAGCATATCCCGAATAAGGATCAGGTCAAGGTCGGGAAGGGCATTGTCGTTCTGGATATCATGGTATTCAAAGAGAATTGAATCCTTGATCTCCTGGTTAAAACTATAACCGTTTACGCCCCGAACCATATGGGCGCGGCAATACTCGGGAACCTCGTCAAGATCAAAAAGCATATTGGGCGCCTGCGAAATGGTCATAATATCGCTGTCGTTTGCCCAAATCTTGATATGGCTCGCAGGGTAACGCTCTTTAAGTATACAGGCAAACGAATAAGTTTCATAGCCTTTACCGCAGCCCGGATTCCACACCTGTATCTGGCTTGAACTGAGATCGGGAAGTATCGCCTTGACCTGGCCGGCGTATTCGTCATCCCAAAAACTGTTGACAAAGGGCGAAAAGAAACGGGCAAGAAATTCATCGGCGGCCTGGGCGTCCCTTAACTGAAGGGCCTCGCCCGACCGTCCCACGCTCCATTCGGCGTACCGCGCGCGGAGCCATGTTTCGTTTACAGGGCCGGGATAGAAGCGTTTGAGGGCGGGAAGGCTCTGGCGGATAAAGTCCAGGGCCGATTCCGCCTGGGCCACGGCGGCCGGTTCGCCCGCCCGGGAAGACGGCGCGAAGAAAACGTCGGGGGCTTCGGGAAGGCGCTTGCCCTTCTCTTCGTCGCTGATGCTGAAGATGCGCACCATGTCGAGGATGATATAGAGGTTGCCCTCTTTTTCCACGACGCCGCTGATAAACTTGATGTTGATGTCGCCAAAGATGGGGTGAGGCGGCTGTATCGAATCGGAGTTGATTCCCACGACCTTGTCGATCTTGTCCACGATCGTTCCGTAGACGCGGTCGCCGATACGGAGTATCAGCATGTTTTCGATTTCGCGGTTTTCCGCGGGAAGGTGAAAAAAGGCCCTGAGGTCGACAATGGGAATGATGTCGCCGCGGAGATTGTAGACGCCCCGTACATAGTAGGCGGTATTGGGCACATAGGTAAACTTGTCCGCCTTGGCGATCTCTTTGATGTTCATAATGTCAACGCCGTAATCCTTTCCGCCCAGGGAAAAAGTGATCATCTTGAAATCGACGTCTTCGGCCTTTTCTTTCTGTTCCTGGAGTTCGGCGTTATATTTGACCAAATCCTTTGTTACCGCCGCCATTTAACGTACCCCCTCGCGAATTCGGCGCTGTTCCGCTTCTTTTTTCTGGCCCAGCTCCAAAAGCTGGCTTACGTCGATGATCAGGGACACCGAGCCGTCTCCCAGGATGGAAGCGCCCGCGATTCCCGGCGAGTTGGTAAACTGATCCCGCAGGGGTTTGATCACCACGTCTTCTTCGCCGATAAGGCTGTCCACCATAAAACCCATCTTCTTTTCGGCCGTACCCACGATTACCACAAAGTGGAACTCGGTCTGCTCTTCGGTACGGATACCGAAGAGCCGGTTAAGGCGGAGAAGGGAAATAACGTCGTTGCGGACATTGATCACTTCGTAGTTGTCGATAAATTTGATCTCGTCGGGTTTGATCCGCAGGCTTTCGATAACGCTGGTAATGGGTATCGAGTAAATTTCCGCGCCGACCCGCACGAGAAGGCCCTGAATGATCGCCAGGGTAAGGGGCAGTTTAATGGTAAACCTGGTGCCGTTGCCCCGTTCCGAATTAACGGTTACGGTGCCGTTGAGTTTTTCTATCGAACGGCGCACGACGTCAAGTCCCACGCCGCGGCCCGAAATGCTCGTAACCTGTTTTGCCGTCGAAAAGCCCGGCTCAAAGATCAGGTTAAAGGCTTCCACGTCGGAGAGGACCTTGCCGGGGCTGATAAGCCCCCGTTCGATCGCCTTGGCCTTGACCGATTCCACATCGATGCCCTTGCCGTCGTCGGCGATTTCGATGACGATCATGTTGCCTTCGTTGGCCGCCTTGAGAAGCACCCTGCCTTCTTCGGGTTTGCCCGCGACCTTGCGCTCTTCCGCCGATTCGATGCCGTGGTCCACGGAATTCCGTACCGAGTGCATAATCGGATCGAGGAGGTCTTCGATCACCGACTTGTCAAGCTCGGTGTCTTCGCCTTCGATAACCAGATTGATCTTTTTGTTTAGTGATTTGGAAAGATCCCGCACCAGACGGGGGAAGCGGCTGAAGATCTGGCTGATCGGTACCATGCGGATACGCATGACTCCTTCCTGGAGTTCCGCGGTGATCCGCCCCAGGTTTTGGCTGGTGGAACGGAATTTGCCGACATTGCTCTTGAGGTTGGCCTCGAAACCGTCAAAGAGGGAGAAAATGTCCCCGTACTGTCCGCCGATTTCCTTGCGGATATCCTTGATCGAACGGCCTTCCTGAATGCTTTCAAGATAATCGGGAAGGCTGTCAAAGAGGTTTTTGATCTTTTCGCGGTAGCTGGTTTCGATGCCGTGCAGCTGGTTTACCAAATCGTTGAACTCACCGGTGATCTGGTTAAAGGTTGCCTTGGTGATCACCGTTTCCGACACGAGGTTGAGCAGGTCGTCAATGCGCTTGGAATCGACCCGCAGTATGGAACCCGCTTCCTTGCCCGCCTTGGCGGCGTCCGCGGAAGCGCTTTTGGCCGCGTCGGCCGCCGGAGCGGCGGCTGCGGCCGGGGCCTGCGCGGCCGGCGGCGGAGGCGCGGCCGGCGGCGCTGCGGCCGTTGTCCGCGGGGCGCTTACAACCGGCGCCGGCGCTGCCGGTGGAGGCGCCGCGAAGACCTGGGCCTCGGCGGCGGCCAGCAAGCCGCGGGCCGGCGTC
>JAITBL010000067.1 GCA_031283575.1 Treponema sp.
CGCCCTTGATCCCGCCAAAAACAGTATGCTATGCTCGTACCCAATGACAGACGGCCTTTCAACGTATCTGGGGACCGCGTTTCTTTCGCTGCTCCC
Organism: Treponema sp.; assembly: GCA_031283575.1. Classification (GTDB taxonomy): domain Bacteria; phylum Spirochaetota; class Spirochaetia; order Treponematales; family Breznakiellaceae; genus JAIRYT01. The sequence continues at coordinate 97 of JAITBL010000067.1, forward strand.
CATTTCGGAACTGCGCGGCGGCATACCCTTTGCCATGGTCTCGGGCGTCAAATGGTACTTCGCCTGGCCCTTTGCCGCGGCGGTCAATTCACTGGCGGCGCCGCTCTGCTGGGTTTTTCTTTCGACCATACACCGCCTTTTTTACGGAAAAATTTCCGCGAAAAAAGCGGACGGCGAAGCTTCCGTCACGGACCGTCCCCAGGACGCGCCGGGACGGAGCGGGACGGGGAATGTGGCAGAGTATACCGGAGGTTTCCGCTGGTATCGTTCCCTTTTCGATCGCTTTGTCGAAAGCGCCCGGGTGAAACTCCGGGGCGGCGTCGAAAAGTGGGGGGCGCTGGGAATCGCCCTCTTTGTAGCCGTTCCGCTTCCGGTGACCGGAGCGTGGACCGGAACCATCGGCGCCTGGGTTCTGGGTCTGCCAAAACGTAAAACACTGCCGGCGGTGATCCTCGGCGTGATCGTCGCGGGCGCCATTGTCACGGCGGCAATGCTTTTGGGCATAGGCGCACTGCGCATCTTTGTCAAAGCGGTATAAAACTTTACATGCTTGATTCGCCGCGAAGAGTACCCGGGGTTGTTGATCTGGAAAAGGAACTCAACGCGCCCCAGATGGAAGCGGTACGCTCCATCCACGGACCGCTGCTGATCATCGCCGGCGCCGGTTCGGGCAAGACACGGGTGATCACCTGCCGCATCGCCCACATGCTTGAATCGGGAATTCCCCAGCACGCGATCCTTGCCCTTACCTTTACCAATAAAGCCGCCCGCGAAATGGAAACCCGCGTCAAAAGCCTTACCGGAAAAAAGCTTCAGGCGCTTACCGTCAACACCTTTCACGCCTTTGGCGTCAAGATCCTCAGGGAAGAAATCGAAGTTTTGGGGTACCGGAAAAATTTTTCGATCTATGATGAAACGGATAAAATCGAACTGATCAAGGAATGTCTTCGGGAAAGCAGAATAGGGAGCGGCGACACGAACTTTTACGCCCTGGGACAGCTTTTTTCAAATATTAAAACAGGCCGCTTTACCTGGGCTTCTTCTTCCGGAATAGCGGGTACGGAACTGAACGCGGCGGCCTGCGAGAATGTGTACAAAGAATATAACCGGAGCCTCAAAATTTTTAACTCGGTTGATTTTGACGATCTGTTGGCGCTGCCCATTAAACTCTTTGAAACGCATCCTGAAATTCGCGCCAAATATCACAATCGTTACCGTTACCTTATGGTCGATGAATTCCAGGATACCAGTTTAATTCAGTACCGGCTGCTCACCCTTATCGCGCTGGATGATACCCCTGACGCATTGATAAAAAGCCCCGCCAATGTTTGTGTGGTAGGCGATGACGATCAGTCAATCTATTCCTGGCGCGGCGCCAATTATCAAAACCTCGTACTGTTTGAAAAAGATTTTCCCGCGCTCAGGGAAATCAAGCTCGAACAAAATTACCGTTCGACAACGACGATACTTGAAGCCGCCAACGGGGTGATTTCGCACAATACCCGCCGCAAGGAAAAATCCCTCTGGTCAAATCATTCGGGCGGAAAACCCATCGAACTCTACTATCCCGAAAACGAAAGCGACGAAGCGGATTTTATCGCCGCGCGAATCAGCGAGCTGATGATGAGGGACGCCCTCAATTTCGACGCGTTCGGAGTGCTGCTGCGGACAAACTCGATGACGCGCTCAATCGAGGAGAGTTTTCTTGAATCCAACATTCCCTACAGGGTTTCAGGCGGCCAGAGTTTTTTTCAGCGCAAGGAAATCAAAGATATTCTTGCCTACATGAAAGTCATCGCCAACAATCACGACGACATTAATCTGCTGCGGAGCATTAATACGCCGCGGCGGGGAATCGGAAAAACACGCATACAAACAGTCTCGGAGTATGCCCACAAACATAAAACGCCGCTCTGGGACGCCATGGAACGGCTCTGCCGCCTTCCCGGGGGAGTCGGTTCTCCCCTGCAGCAAAAAACAAGGGTCGAGATTGACACCTTCATGAGCCTTGTCGAGGATTTTCGCGAACGTATGCTGGGCGAACGAAAGGGCCTTTCCGAAAAAACGCGCGATCTGGTGGATCACATTGATTACTGGTCCTACCTGGTGGCGGAATACAGCAAGAACGAAAAAATCGCCCGCTGGAAATTTGCCAATATCGAATACTTTATCAAGGCTATCGAAAACTGGGAAAAAAATCCCGACAACGAAGATCCCGGACTTTTTGCATGGCTTAACCGCGTAAGTCTTATTACGCGGGACGACGACGGCGAAGAAAAGGGCAAGGTCAACGTCATGACCATACACGCCGCCAAGGGGCTTGAGTTTCCGGTGGTGTTTATCGCCGGCGCCGAAGACGGAATCATTCCCCATACGCGGAGCATTGAGGACGCCGAAGATGCGGGCGGCGAAAACGGGGCCGCGGGCGAAAGCGCGGCGTTTACCGGCGTGCTGGAAGAAGAGCGGCGTCTTTTTTATGTCGCCATTACCCGCGCGCGGGACAAGCTCTACATTACCAGCTGCCAAAAAAGACGCCGCCTGCAGGATGTCGTCGAATGCGCCCCCTCGCCCTTTCTCGCGGAAATCCCGCCGCACCTCATCGAAGCGCATAAAAGCAAAAGTCCCGTGGAAGATCCCAAAGAAGCGGAAGATTACTTTGCCCTGATGCGCAAGCGGCTGGCGCCGTAAGCCTTACATCTTGAACCGGCTTATTGCCCCATAGAGGGCGTTAAGCCCTTCGCTGTTTTGGGCCACGGCAACATGGGCCGTCTGGCTCGATTCCGCGACATGACTGATTTGGGCGACAATACCGGCGATTTCCCCCTGCATCGTGGCGCTCATTTCCAGGAGTTTCTCCGTAACGGAGATGGATTCATCGGACTCGTTTTTGATTTTCGTCGCGCCGGTCTGTACCCGTTCGGTGATGCCGTTAATCTGCGCCAGACTCTGCAGGATCAAACCGGAACCCTGGGACTGTTCTTCCATGGAATGTTTCACCTCAAGCACGAGGCTGTTGATCGACTGAACCAGGGTATTGGTCTGCCCGAAAGCGCCCTCGATAAGGCCCGCCATTTTGGCAATATCGTTTATCCTGTTTCTGATTGCCGTAAGGGTCTGGCTTGAATTCTTCGCCTGTTCCGCGGTGGTTTCCGAGAGCTTCCGTATTTCATCGGCCACGACGGCAAAACCCCTGCCCGCGTCCCCCGCGTGAGCCGCCTCGATCGCGGCGTTCATGGCCAGCAGGTTGGTCTCGGCCGCCACCGACGCGATAATCTTGTTCATCTCCTGGAGGGCGTTTGAATCCGTTTCCACCTGTTTGACCGTCTCGGTTGATTTGGCGATATGGTTGTGTTCCTCACGGGAACTGTCCACCAGGCTGCTTAAACTGTCTCCCAGGGTCTGGATACGTTTTTCGATGGACCCTATATTCGCGGTCATCTCTTCTATGGCGGATGATGAAATGCCCAGCTGATCCCGCTGTTCACGGATAACTTTGCCCAGGGCGGTAAGTTCGCCGTCAATATTGGCCGCCTCCTGTTTTACCCGCGTCGTTTCCTCCCTGACCTGTCCGTCCAGATTCTGCAAATTGTTAATCGAGCCGCTTATTTCCGCCGCCGCCCTGGAGGTACCGGTGATTACCTGGTTCAATTCGTCATCGTTGGCTTTCATCGTTTCAAAGGAACGGATTATGTTTTCCACCAGTCCCCGAAGGTTCTTCATCATGCGGGAAAAAGAATCCTGCATCATCGTTATCTCGTCGCGGCCGCTCACCGCCACGGATTTGGCGGAAAGGTCCCCCGACGCAAGCTGTTCCGCAATACGGACGGTTTCCCTTAAGGGCCCGGTGATGGACTTGAGGGTAAACACGCAGAGGGGGATCAGAATCAGCACCGTCAATCCCATGATACAGCTGATGACAATGGCCATGAGGGTCCGCAGCGAAGAAGCCATGGCCTGTTCCAGTTCGGCTTTATGGGCTTCAACGTTATCAATATAGATCCCCGTGGAAATCCAGATGTCCGTACCGGGAATATATTCGACGTATGCCAGTTTGGGGGTGTTTTCCATGGACGGAGGTTTGGGAAACACAAAGGAAACAAAACCGCCTCCCTTTTGGGCGTTTTCGTAAAGTTCCCGCACATAGTAAACCCCGTTCGCGTCGGCGGTCTGGCTCAGGTCCTCCCCTTCCCGCTGGGGCAGGGTGGGATGCATAAAGATCTTCGTGCCGATGTAGGTGTAATAATACCCCGATTCATCTTCTTCAAAACGGTAGTCTTTGATGTAAGCGCTGATAATGTCGTGCTGCTCCTGCCGGTCCGTTACCCCGGCCAGGGCCTTGCTTAACGCTTCCGCCATGGTTTGGGTTCCCAGCCTGATTTTTTCTTTCTGCCCGTCGAGCATCACTTCCGCGGCGTCGTTGATGCCTGAATTTTTAACATTATTGGCGGCGACATAGATTGTCGCCGCAAGGCCGATGATCGAAAGCCCCAACACGCCGATAATAATGCTTATCCGTGTACCAATGGAGATATTTCGCAGCATAAATACTTCCTTATCTTTAAATAATGATACAATTGGTTCCGCTGTCAAGAGAGGCTGTTCCAAAACTTCAGTTTTGGGACAGCAACCTTAAAATTAGCAGTTTTGCAAGGCTGAAAGCCTGAGAAACTGCAAGAGCCTGTTTCAAAACCGTGCGCGTTAGCGCACAGTC
>JAITBL010000056.1 GCA_031283575.1 Treponema sp.
GATTTGGGATTTGCCAAACGCGCGCTAACGGACGATACCCATTTTGACAGCTGGTTCAAAATGATTGACATTACGGGATTGCCGGACCGTTATTCTTCATATCCCGACCATAATAACTACGGTGATTATTTTTATGATGATGATGATGACGATGAGGAATCCAAAAAGAAATTGTCAAAAAATAACAGCATACGTTTTCAAAAAGTCAGGCAGACAATTACGGCCATTAACCGGAAGCTTTCCACGGTAACGGCATATCTGGTTACCCTCCAGTCGAATAAAATAATCGGCGAAATTTCGCCTGTCGATGAAAAAAGCATGCTGGATTTATACAAAAAGGAAGGCGATCCCGACGCGCTTATGGAATATTCAAAAAAGCTGGATGATGAATACGACCGGTTTATGGCGGAAATAGAATTATCGCAATGAGTATAAATGGGTGACAGACATCGTTTTCCGCTGGAAAACGGTGTCTGTCATGCCTGTCGCCTCCGGGGCGAAGATTTTGCGCGGGAGCGAGAGCGCGGGCCGGGGCCTTCATTAATTTAGATATACGAATAATAATTGAAACAGCAAAAAATTGAAAATTCTATTTCTTTCCGGGTAGTTTATATTTTTTTCAGAAAAGTTCATATAATAACTTACCCCATAGAGTATTTTTTTAACATCATTATACAAATATACCGTAAACGTTCCTGATTCTATACCATCCATCACGTCCGGACCGGCCCCTTGTAAAATTATCATTCTGGAAGCGCCAGATCTGCTTAATATACCCTCTTGTGGAAGTTCAGTCATTACCCATTTATTGCCATCTCTTCCATCATAAGCGGGTTTCAAAAATCTTGTTTCCATTTCTTTTTCTTCTATATCAGTATATTTGCTAAAGGATATTGATATGGAATTTGTACCGCCTCCATATATTAGTACAAAAGAATCTCCATCCCTTTGATTTGAATTATTAAAAGTAATTATATTCCAATCATTTACAAATAATAATAACCCCAATTCATTGTTGAAAAATTCGCTTTCATTGAATGTAAAAAGATTAATATTTTCATCATACTCTGAGTTTTTGTAATTATACTGGATGATTTCTTTCCCGCTTGACTTTTGTTTAACTTGTTTTGCTTCATATAATTTTTTTAAAGCATTCGCAAAATTGGTATGTAATTGATTATCCGCTATATATTTTAACACACGATTTTGAATTTTTTTATTTTTGGTAAATCTCAAAAACGATTCAAATAATAAACTTTGTAAAGTATCTTTTCCAATATAATTGGTGAATAATGCTGAAACCCTTGAATCATCAACTTCTATTTCATCATTGTTCCATGCCCTTAAATATGACCTCATTTGTAAATAATTCTGCATTGCTTCCTCAGAGGGAACATAGAGAAACATGGCATTATCTTGTGCAAATACACCTATTGAAGAAAAAAACATTAAAACAAATATGATTTTTTTTATCATCGTAAATACCCCTTTGGTGATTATAGCTGCATTACAGTATTTTGTCAACAAAAAATTACAAAAATCGCCAAGATCGTACCGCGCACAATTGGAAGCGTTCTCCCTGCAACGCGGGCGCGATATTCCGCAATGAGGAATCCTTCATAAGCGTAACTTTAGCGCCGGCGTGAAGAATCCGCGAGCGAAGACAAAACGTGTGATCAGGCGGGAGGAAGTGCTTCCATTTTTTTCTTGAGGTTTTCCAGAAGAAGGTCCGCCGAGGCGTCGGACTTTTCAAGTTCCGCAAAACGTTTTTCCAGGTTTGTGTCGGAGGAAAGATCTTCGAGCTCTTTGGAAGCTTCGGCTTCGGCTTCGATTTGATCGACTTTGGCGGCCATGCGGTCAAAAGTGTCGAAGGCGGTACGGTTTCCCGAGATACTGGAGATGGTTTTTTGTATTTTTTGCTGGGCTTCGGCGCGTTTTGCGCGGGCAATGAGGAGGTTCTTTTTGCGGCTGGCCTCTTCGATTTTGTTTTGAAGTTCCCGCAGGGCTTCTTTTAACGTTCCCGTGGAGGCTTTTTGGGCTTCCCACTGCTTTCTGTATTCACCGCAGGAATTTTCGTACTCCTGCTTGCGGAGCAGAGCCTCTTTGGCCAGGTCGTCTTTGCCGGCCTTGACGGCGAGTATGGCCTTGCGTTCCCATTCTTCCGCCTGGTCCTGGTGGTTCTTCGTTTCCCGCTCCAGCTTTTTTTCGTCCGCAATGGCCATGGCGACCGCTTTTTTGGACTCGATAAGCTGTTCGTTCATATCAAAGATCAGCTGGTTCAGCATCTTTTCGGGATTTTCGGCCTTGTTGATCATGTCGTTGATGTTGGAAGAAAGCAGCGTCTTTAAACGGGAAAAAATGCCCATCATTTGCTCCTGAATACCGATAATAACGGATAATGCTGGGTTAGGGCAAGGCTGAAGGAATCCAGCGAAGCCTGGAATTCATCGGCGTCCATGCCGTCGTACTCGAGTGTGTCGATAAGGACCACTTTGTCGTCCTCAATGCCGTAGGCGCCGTGAACCAGATCGGAAACATTAAGTTCCAGAAGTTTTTTGTAGAGGGCAAATTGCGCCGCTTCGCCTGCGGGAATTTCCATAACGACGGAGCGGAACACCACGAGGGGCGCGTTGTACATAACGGCGATGTTCTCGAAACCGCGCTCGTCCTCGTTAACAAGCCAGACATTCCCGTCTACCTCTTCGTAATTAAATTTGAGGTCAATAAGGTTCTGTTCTATTTTGTTTAACATGACTTATTGCTTCGCGCGGCCTAACCAAGAAAAACCTGACCCGCGTTGTCGATGGCAAGAATGGTCTTACATTCGGAACAGCGGAAACGGCCCGGTTTAAGGGCTTTAAGCTTCTTGGAGCAAATCGGGCACGAGAAAACCTTGGGAAAAAGGCTTACCGACTCCGCCGCGGAACCGCTTCGGAAGAAGTTGATTGAATCGTCAAGATTGTCCTTGATATTAAAGAACTGGCTAAAACCGAGGAGCTGGAAAACTTCATATACCTTGGGCTGAATCTCGAGAAGTACCAGGTCCCCGCCCCGGGGTTTGACGGACTTGAGGAAAGCGGTAAAAGATCCGATACCCGTGGACGATACGTAGTTAAGCCCGCCGCACTGGAACACCAGACGGACATAGCCCGCCTCAATGGCCTTGGCGACCCTCTTTTGAAAATAGTTTGAATTATAGGTGTCAATATAGCCGGTTAGATAGAGTACCAGACAGCCTTCGACCTCGGTGACCTTTTGGAGCTTTATCTTGAGGCTTTCGTCCTTCTCATCGTCAAACCCATTAACAATATCGTTGTTTGTCATGGCGCTCCCTTTTGCTTCAAATATGGATTGCTATTCATTGAATATCGGCATTCCGCCTTAATCCTACACGCTATTGAATTTTTTGTCAAACCCATAAGCCCCTGTCAACAGGGATCAACACTCCGTTAAGAGCCGGATTTTCCAGTACCGCGCAGGCCGCCTGGGCAATCTCCGCGCAGTCCAGCGCCCCTGCCGGACTGTGGCGGCGGTTATAGGAAGATTCCCCGGCCGTGGAATACTCGGTATCGGTCAACCCTGGACAGATCAGGTTACAGGTAACCCCGCTTCCCGCCGCCGCCAGCGCCGCCGACTTTATCAGCACGCCCAGCGCCGTTTTTGCCGCCGAATAAGCGGCTGTCGAGGTAAAACCCCTGATTTCGGACGTTTTTGTTCCCCCAAAGAGGAGAATTCGGCCCCACCTATCTTTTAACATACTACTTAATACCCAGGAAACCAAAATTTCGGGAAAAATCAGGTTAAATTCCGTCAAAAAGCGCCAATCCTCGGCTTTTGTCTCCTGAAGAGAAGCGCGAAGGAATGGTCCCCATGCCAAAACAAGGATTTCCGGCGTTTCACCGGCCTCTTCAAGGATGAATTTGACGGCCTCCTCCGGCCGCCCCTCTCCCAGGCGGTACAAAAAGCCGCTTGCCGCGCCGGCCGCCGCCGCCGCGCCGGCCGCCGCGCGCACTTCCGCGAGGGTCCGCTCAAGGCGTTCGGCGCTGTGGCCGCCGTGGACGCAGACGCGGGCGCCCCGCAGGGCCAGACCGGCGGCGACAGCGCGGCCGATGCCGCCGGAACCCCCGATGACAAGGGCGCTGCGTCCTTCAAAAACACGCTGGAGCATACTGCATTGTAGCCCGTTTTCGTATAAAATACAGCATGCTGCTTGATGATCTGGTAGTTGTGCTTTGCCGGCCCGGTGAACCGGGAAATCTGGGAGCGGTCTGCCGCGCGATGAAAAACATGGGCCTGTCCCGCCTGCGCATTGTCCCGGCTTCCCTGCCGCGGGCGGAGCGGCGTAAAGAAGAAGCGGAGACAGGGGAGCGGCCGCCGCGTTTACGCTTAACCGAAGAGACGATTCTGACGCGGGCGGTCCATGCCGCCGAGATCTGGGAAAACGCGGAGCATTTTTCCAGCCTCGGCGCGGCGCTCGCGGACTGCAGTTTCGCCGCCGGCGCGACACGGCGGCGGGGAAGGCGGCGCAAGCAGGTAAGCATGCCGGCGCGGGAACTGGCGGAATTTCTTCGCGGTAAAAACGGCCGCGCCGCCGTTGTTTTCGGCAACGAGCGCGCCGGCCTTGACGACAGGGAATTGGCCCTGTGCAGCGTCGCCACCCACATCCCCGCAAACGATGACTTTCCTTCACTGAATCTTTCCCACGCGGTCCAGATCTATTGTTACGAACTGTTTCGGGCAGTGGGGTCCCCGCGCGGGGAAGCGATCCGGCCGTACAGCGCGGACGCGGACAAAAAAACAGGCGGCGTGCCCGGCCAATGGGTCCCCATGACGCAGGCCGAAGCCGAGCGAAGCGTCCGGAACATAAGCGGCGCGCTCGCAAAAACCGGTTTTTACCGGCATCCCGGACGCGAAGAACAGGAACGCTTTTTACGGGATCTGATGCTGAGGGCCGGACTCAACCTCAATGAAGGCCGCTATCTGGAAAGCATTATCGCCAAGGCGGGACGTCTTGGCGCGCTCTCCGCAAACGGAATGTGACTGCCAGGGTGATTAGACTAAAAGTTCCGAGTAAGCTTCTGTTTCGATGCTTATAGCTCCCTCAGGCCCTCCGAGGCCGGCTTTTTCCTGACACGTTCGAATTGTCATCATCTTCATCCTTCCTGCCCTCGGGCATCCAGGATTCGTCGCCGATGAATGTACCGTAAGCCCCGGCGGCCTCCCGCGCCCGTTTTTCGGCGGCGGCGATTTCGCCGTCCAGCGCGTCGATTTTTTCGTCAATCGCGTCCATGCGCTTGAGGTACTTCTGGCCATGGGGACTCGAACTGCCCGCGGATTCGAGGTTTTTCCGCGCCCGCTCCTGATCTTCAACAAGTTTTTCTTTTTGGGCGGCAAGCTCCTCAAGCTTTTCCTGTTCCCCGTCGGCGTTCTTTTTCAGCGCCAGCGCTTTATTAAAGGATTCCCTTACATCGGCGGGAAGTTCGCCGTTCACGGCGTACGCCAGAATCGCGTCATCGTCCATATCCGCCAAAACCAGAATTTCGGTTAACGGTTCTTCCTCTTTAACGGTAAAACTGATTTCGACGGCGGCGGGAAGGTCCATCTTGAAGCGGTAGAACTCAAGAGTTTTTTCCATGTATTCCACAGGCTCTACAAGAACGGCGCGATAACCGCTAATACGGTGTTGAATGACCAGCTTTTTCGCGGCGTCCGAGGCGTTCCTGACTGTGTAAACCCATTTGTGACTATTGCGCCTCTCTATTGTCAAGCGGCTGTTCGCGATTGAGGCGGCGGTGATGAGAATTGTTTCTTCCTCATCGCCTATGC
>JAITBL010000121.1 GCA_031283575.1 Treponema sp.
AAATTCCGCCGGTTCATTCGGCCGCCGCCCGCTTTGATCCGGTGGAAGTTCCGGCGGCCCCCCGGGAAACATCGTTTACCGGAATAAAAAGCGCCGGCGGAAAAACGGTACGCTACCACACGGAAGGCCGCTTTCCCGTCAAAAAACTGTTGTTCAGCCTTGCCGAGCCGGATTCGATACGTTTTACGATCAAGAGCCGGAACAGCGAAGAAGAGGACTGGAGTGTTATCGGGGAAAGCGTCGTGTACCGTATTGAAGCGCCGGGGGAAGCGCCGTTTGTGAACGGCCCCGTGGAGGTCCGGGGCCGGGGTCCCTGGTGGGAGATTGAAGCTTTGGGCGAGCAGGTCTTTACCGAAGCCCCCCGCATGGCGCTTTTGTGGGAAGCGCGGGAAATAGTGTTTCTTGCCCGCGGCGCAGGCCCCTGGACACTCGCTTACGGCAGCGGCGGCTATGGGCCGAGTGAGCCATCGTTAAACATCCGGAACGGAGCGGAAATTTTTCCCGCCGTACCGGGGCCGGCGCGTTATGCCAAACCGGAAACAGAAAAAGTCGAAACGGAACGTTGGAGGCAAATCGTGTTGTGGGGCGTTTTGGGCCTTGCCGCCGCGGTCCTCTGCGGACTTGCCGTCTATATCATCAAATCCACAAAAAACGGAGGATAATTATGCGAACGATCACAGGTGTTGCCATTGCCGCAGTATTTTTGGCGGCCGGAGGGAATCTTTTGCCCGCCGGCGGAACATCCGGGCTTTTTGCCCAGGCCCAAAATTCATCCGGAGCGGAACTTCCGCTCCGGCGGGTAGCCGTTTTTTCGTCCGGCGTGGGCTATTTTGAACACGGCGGAACGGTTTCTGGCCAGGCGGGCATCCGGCTGCCGTTTGACGTGGACGCCGTAAACGACGCGCTCAAATCCCTTATGATAAACGATCCGGCCCAGGGGGCTTCTCCCGTGGTAAGTTACCCTTCCGAAGAAACCCTTGAAAAGACCCTGAAAAGCCTGGGGGTTGATCTGTCGGAGAATCCGGGAACCGCGGAAATTTTCGCGGCCCAGCGCGGAGCGGAGATCGAAATATCCGCCCCGAATTCCATAAACGGAAGGATCGCCGGTGTCGAGCGCCGGGCTAACGGCGAAAACGACGACGTGTTTCTTTCCCTCTATACGAACGGCAGTTTGAAACTTATCGCGCTAAAGGACATCGGCTCGTTCGCGTTCAAGGACCCGGCGCTGAACGCGGACCTTGAAAGGGCCCTCGATCTTATCGCGGCAAACCGCGCCTCCAGGACAAGAAACCTTTTTGTAACCCTGAACGCGGCCAGCCCCGGCAGAAGGGACGTTTCGCTGAGTTACGTGATTCCCGTTCCGATATGGAAAGTTTCGTACCGTCTTGACCTTGGACAAAGCGCGCCGCTTTTTCAGGGCTGGGCGATTGTCGACAACGGCAGCGACAGCGACTGGAACAATGTGGAACTTTCCCTGGTAGCGGGAAGGCCGGTCTCGTTTATCCAGGCGCTTTATCCGCCGTACTACCTTGCCCGTCCGTTCGAGCCTCTTTCCATAGCGGGAACCGCCCGCGCCCAAAGCTACGCGCCGGGCTACGAAAGCGCGGATTTTGCCGCGGATATTTTTGCCGACGAAGAATACGGCGGACAAAACGCCGCGCGTAGCGCGCTACAAAAAGAAGCCGCATCTGCTTCCGCGCCCGTTCCCGCCGAGCGGTCCCGTGCCGCGGGCGGATCGGTCGTTGCGGCCGCCGCCGGAGGGGCCGCGGGGGATCAGTTTTCGTTTACGATAAACAAGCCGGTAACCCTGCTTCGCAGACAAAGCGCCATGCTGCCCCTTGTTGACGGCAGGCTAACCGCGGTAAAGACCCTTATCCTTTCGGGCACGCCGAACGGCAGCGTACATCCCAGGCTCGGCGCGGAAATTACCAACACCACGGGGATGAAGCTTCCCGCGGGACCTATAACCGTTTACGACGGCGGCGTTTATGCCGGGGACGCCCTTATCGAATTCTTCAGTGAAAACGACAAACGTTTTATCAGTTACGGCGAAGACCTTTCGGTAACCGCTTCGGTAAAATATTCCAACACGCGGTTTACCGGCGTCGTAACGGTTACGGGCGGCGTAATGACCATAAACCGGCGTCTTGTCTATGAGCGAACCTACACGGTAAAAAACGCCGGCGCCGAAACAAAACGCCTTATTGTGGAACATCCGGTTACAGGCGGCGCCGTTCTTGCCGAACCGAAAACGTATCTTGAAAAAACAGATTCCCTGTACCGCTTTGTCCAAAACCTGCCCGGCGGCGGGGAGGCCGCGTTTACCGTCAAGGAAGAACTTCCCCTTTCCGAACGGATCGTTCTTGCCCAGCTTGGGGAAAACAGTTTTGCCGCTTACGCCTCCAACCAGGAGATTCCCGCCAATGTCAGGGCGGCTCTTTCACGGGCCGTAGAACTCCGGCAAAAAGCCGACGCGGCGCGGCAGGCCCTTACGGAACTACAGAACCGGAAAACCCGGCTCGCCGCGGAACAGGACAGGATTAGGCAGAACCTCGCCGCCGTAGGGAACGAAACCGAACCCGGCAGGAACTACCTTACACGCATGACCGGCCTGGACAGGGAAATTGACGGCGTCAATGAAGAAATCGTCAACGCCGAAAAGCTTGTCCAAACCACACGGGCGGATCTGGACGCCTATATAGCGGGGTTAAATTTACAGTGAGCCTCCGCGCCCCGCTTTCCTTTTCACACAAGCAAGAAGGAAAAACCGGGTAAAATACAGCAGCCTTTGCGGTTATCGTTTTGCCCAGTCCTCCCAAAACGGAAGCAGTTCCGTTTTGGTGAGGCCGGGCAGAATCTGTTCCTGGCTGAGCAGGCCGGGGTTTTCGTCTCCCCGAAGGTATTCGTACACATGGCGGTCGCTCAGGCCGAATACATGGTCATCCTCGCAGGTCGCCGAAAAATATATTTTTTCGATCCCCGCCCAGATTGCCGTCGCGACGCACATCGGACAACTCTGTGAAGTGGTGTATAGCGTCGTCCCTTTGGGAAAGCGCGGACCAAGCTTCTTTGCGGCGCGGCGGATGGCAACAACCTCGCCGTGCGCCGAAGGGTCCTGTTCGGCAAATACCTGGTTCGTACCGAACGCGACGATCTCCCCGTTACGCACGACGGCGGCGCCAAACACGCCGCCTTTTCCGGCCGAAGCTTCCTTCTTTGTTTCCCTGACAATGTAACGCATGATTTCTTCCGGCGTCATGGCATCAACTCCCGGTATACATCGGCGCTTTCAAGCAGCGGCGGCAGGCCGCCCGCCGCGTAGACAACCCGGAGCGCTTCGATAATTTCTTCTTTTGCCGCGCCCGCCTTAAGCGCCTCTCGCGCGCAGGCGGCGGTTCCCGCCGGATGCAGGGCAAGGGCATCGGCAACGACAGACAACAGCAGACGGTACTTTTTCGGGATCACGCCGGTATCCCCATGATGAATGTCCTGTACGCGCTGGATGGCGTCATAAAGCGCGGGATCCGCCTGGGCGATTGGCTTGAGGAACGGCGGCGCCGTACTCAATTTGATGTACCTGATGACATCCTGAAAGTCTTCCCCGACATATTCAAGGAGCAGCGGACCCCCATAACCCGCCGTTTTTAACAGTGTAAGATACGCGCCGTAAGGCAGGACGCCGCTCCCCGCGGGGCCGAAAACCGTCGCGCCGTTTTCAAGGCGCGCGTCCTTGGCGTGAGCCAGAACGAAGTCCCCGCCAAGAAGCGTAAAAAGTTCCGCGAGCGTTTCTTCCTGGCGATCCGCGTTTTCTACCGTTACCGAATTTGCCGGATCAAGTACGGCCTTAAAGTTCGGTTCACCCACATCATCCAGGACCCCGCGCAGTTCTTTCGCGTCGCGAACGCCGGAAGCAAAGTGCGGCTCAATGCCGACGGTAACGCCATAGTCCTGGGCGCGCCGGGCGAGGGTCCGGTAGATTTCCACAATCCGCGCCCATGTTTCGGCGCTATGATTTTCAGGTACGTCGGTCCAAAATTTTGTTTTGTGGGCCGTACCCGCTTCCGTCACGATAATATTCGCGCCAAGCCGGGGAGCTGTTTCGATCCAGCGGAGCGCGTTCTCAAGCGCCTTTTTGGCTTCTTCCTCATCGGAAGAAATAAAGCGGTTGCCCGCGCCTACCGCTACGATAGATACGCCATGCCCGGCGAATGTCCTGTTGATATTCCGGATCAAGCTGTCCGTGAAATCCGCCGCGAAAAGCTGCTTTCCCGCAATAAGGGGATAGAACTGGGTTTTGCGGATATTGTTCGCCTCAAGGCCGGCGGCGATGCCGTCTATGTCCCTTGCGCTAAAAGCCGTTGAAAATACGCCATATTCCATTTCGCTTACCTCACCGTATAGCCGCCGTCTACGACAAGATTTTGACCGACGACATAGTCCGACGCTTTCGACAGCAGAAAAAGCGCCGGCCCCACAATGTCTTCCGGCTGCGCCACTCTGCCAAGGGGAATGGCTTCCTCGATCTCCCGCTTTAGGTCCGGCATCCCAAGGAAGCCCGCCGTCAGCGCGGTCTCTACCGTTCCGGGACTGATGGAATTGACATAAACGCCTTCCGCTATCCATTCCATTGCCAGCGCCCGGGTAAGCTGGATCACGCCCGCCTTTGCCGCGGCGTAACTCGCACCCCGGTTTCCGGTCACGATGACGCCGGACATACTCGCGAGATTTACGATCTTGCCCCGGCGCCGGGGCAGCATAATTTTTGCCGCCTGCTGGTTACTCCAGAACACGTTATCGAGAAAACCCGAAAGGACAGT
>JAITBL010000136.1 GCA_031283575.1 Treponema sp.
ACGGCGTCAAGCCCGACATTGTTACGCTCGCGAAAGGCCTTGCCGGCGGCATTCCCGCCGGGGCGGTGCTCGCCGGAGCAAAGGCGGCCGAAGTGTTCGAGACAGGCGATCACGGCTCCACGTTCGGCGGCAACCCGCTGGCCTGCGCCGCGGGACTGGCCGTCCTTGACATTGTTGACAACCGTAATTTTCTGCTGGAAATAAAACAGAAAGGCGGGCGTCTGGCGGACGGCCTGCGTTCAATCAAACAGATAAAAGAAGTGCGGAGCCGGGGCCTCATGGCGGCGGCCGATATTGAAGGCGAGGCGTATCCGGTACTGGAAGCCGCGCTGGAAGCGGGGCTTCTTGTCTTAAGCGCGGGAAACAACACCCTGCGTTTTCTTCCGCCCTATGTGATAAGCGGCGATGAAATCGATCGGGGCCTCGCGATTCTTACGGACGCGCTGCGGGAGCAGAACGCCCAAAGGGAATAATGCCGCCGGAACTCACCTTGCCTTCAACCAGTTTGGCGCGGTCATCCATATTGGCCGAACGGAAAATTTCGGCGGAGCGCCGGTACGCTTCGTTGGAAGATTCGATGACGTTCATTTTTTTAAAGACATCGCCGATGGCCTGCCAGTCCATGGCAAGGGCAAAGGTATTTTCGGCGCGCCGGTCAAGATCGAGGGCGTTGTTGAGGGCGCCCAAAGCGCCAGGATAATTGCCCGCCGTCGAACGGATTGAGGCAATAAGGTACCAGTCGTAACCGGCCTGCGCCAGATAGCGTTCATCTTCGTGAATTGAAAGGGCGTTACGCACCGATTTTTCCGCCTCGACAGGACGGTCCAATGATTTTTGCGCAAGGCCTATCACCGTCCAGCCCAGAGCCGAGAGCAGTTTGTCGCTCTTGAGCGCGGCCATTTCATTCTGTATCTGGGTCAAAGTATCCTGCGCCAGCGTCTGGTTTTCGCTGTCCACGAGGAGTTTGGAACGCGCCATGTAAACGCGGCAGGCCGCGGAAAGCACGGCGTTGCCGGTAAAGTTCGCTTCGGTCTGGGCGTCGTACCATTCCTTCTCCGCCTCGGCGGCGCGGCCCAGGGCAAAAAGCACGTTCCCCCGCGCCAGACGCACCCTGATACGCAGCGCCGGCCTGTCGGTCGAAACGGCAAGCCGCCAGGCCTGGGCAAGCAGATTGAGCGCCTGGGTATAATTCGCCTGGTCGGCGGCATTGTTGGCGAGTCCCAACTGGGTCTCGACCATGGACTGAATCGTAAAAATTTCGACCGGACGCTTGGGCGCCGAGGAACAGGCGATACAGAAGAACGCGACGGCGCATGACAGCGCAGCGGCGCATGACAGCGCACGGCGGCGCGGCGGCGCGGCGGGGCAAAGTCTTTGTTTCAATACAGTCATCCTCGCCCTCCTTAAAACGAAATGTTCCTTGGGTTGGTGCCGCTCACGTCGGTTTCGGCGTGTTCGGGAATGCCGTTGCGCAGCAACGGATTGTTCCGCAGGGCAATCAGCACGTCCTCCGCCGCCAGTATGGAGGAGCGCAATTCCGAAATCATGCTGATGATTTGCGGCATTTGGTCGGGAAGATAGCTGGTCGTCTCTTCCACATGATTGAGAATCAGGGAAAGATCGGCCAGCGACGCTTCAAGATCACCGGCAACGACGGGAAGCTCGGCGCTCAGATCGCCGGTCATTTTTTTGATATTGCCTACGACAGGTATCAGATCTTCGGTGCTCTTCCGTATATTCGTCATGGTTTCACCCAGGGGAGTGCCCGATCCGGTATTGACGCTTTCCAGCATTGTATGAAGATCGTCAAGAAGCAGATTCGCCTTGGCGATCAGGATCGTGATTGTATCGTCGCGCGGGGGAATATAAGCCAGTCCCCTCGCGGCCAGATCTTTTCCTTCGGCGGAATCCACCATGGGAATGACGTCGTTTTCCTTAAGCCCCTCTCCCAGGCCCGGGTAAAAGTTAAACTGGCTGCCCCCCAGACCCGCCAGCGGACTTACCAGAATTTCAACGACAGAGCCGAACCTGGCCCTGTCGTTATACTTGTCCTGTATCGTAAAAATAACCTCGACTTCGTTGGCGGCGGTAAGATCCACTTTCTTGACGGTTCCGATGGTAAAGCCCTTGTAGATCACCGGCATGTTTTCGTTCAAACCCGAACCGGAAGCGGCGTACGTTCTGTAGTAATAATCACGGGAAAACCAGCGCTGCGCCCGCCCCAGAAAAAAAATGACCACAATAAGCGAGGCCAGGGCGGTAACAATAAGCAACCCGACTATCTGATCGACAAAGCGAATTTTAAACTTCATCAGAGCAACCCCTGTTCTACCAGATCGGCGATCTCATTGTCCTCATCAATTTCTTTTGCCGTCAACTTGAGATAAGCGCGGCCGCCCACAACCAAAATGACAAAATCGGCGAGCGCGCGGATTACGCCGATACGGTGACTGACGAACACAATGGTATTATTGTTCTTTTTGCGTTCTTTTACAAGCGCGACAAGCCTTTGGGCGGCGCGGTCGTCCAGAGACTCGGTCCATTCATCAAGAAAGAGCACGCGGGGATCAAGGATAAGGGCCCGCGCGAAACCGACGAGTTTTTGTTCGCCGGTCGAAAGACCTGAGGGGCGGATCCCAAGTCCCCGCTGGTAACCGGCGGTTTTTACCGCGGCCCTGATTTTTTCGCTGCGGTCTTTTTTGCTCATCAGGGGAAAGTGAAGACGCAGGGGCAAATCCAGACTCTGTTCAAGGCTTTGGTTTGCCCAAAGCGCCGAGTCCTGAAACACAAAGGCGCTCTCCCGCCTGAAGTCCATGGTTTGGGCGCGGTTCATCGCGCCGATCTCTTTTCCCCGAAAGTAAACCTGCCCGCCCGAAGGAATAAGGAGCCCCGCGCAGAGTTTGAGGAGGGTGCTCTTGCCGGAGCCCGACGCTCCGACAAGGGCGGTGGTTTTTCCCTCGTCAATTTCCAGCGTAACATCATGAATGATTCTGATGTTCTGGGTCGCGAACGAAACATTTTTAAGCGAAATGATACC
This sequence comes from Treponema sp., assembly GCA_031283575.1. Taxonomy (GTDB): domain Bacteria; phylum Spirochaetota; class Spirochaetia; order Treponematales; family Breznakiellaceae; genus JAIRYT01. The sequence goes on from JAITBL010000136.1 coordinate 3,038, forward strand.
TTTCATTTATACACCATACTATATCTATTATGCGGCTTTGGCGGCGAACATTACAAAAGCGCCAGATAAAAAAGCGCGGAAAGAACAATGTCCGCGACAATACACCAGAGGAAGGCGTTGCTCACCGCCCGCATTCCCGCGACGGGAACTTCGGTGCTGGCCCGCTCGACAGCCAGACCCTGCATAACCGCCATAATCGAAATGATCATGCCGAAGGAAATACTTTTGACAAGCGACATAAGAATATCCCGCAGGGCCAGGTTCTGGAGCAGATGGCTAAAATATACCGAGGCCGACATGGTATTAAAAAGCTGGGCAACGGCGTAAGAGCCGGCCAGGCCAAAAATCGAAAAATAAATGTTGAGCAAAAACATGGAAATGGTAACTCCCAGAAAACGGGGTACGGCAAGGTGTTCTATGGGGTCGAGGCCCACGGAAATATACGCCTCCACTTCGTGGGAAATTACCATGCCGGCCACTTCGGTGGCGATGGCGGTCGCCGACCGCGCGATAATGATAAAGGCGGCGAGCAGCGGCCCCAGCTCGCGGGTGATGATCACGATGAGCAGGGGATAGATCATATGTCCGTAACCGAGGCTGTCCAAAAAGGGAATGCCGATAATGTTGACCGCCGCCCCGATGGTCAGGGCAAGAAGGGCGGTAAGAAAGAGGGCGTCGACGAACGTAAAGAGTATCTGCATGACAAGTACGCGGTGCGACGCCTGGCCGCGAAAGATAAAATAGTGGACGCCCTTAATGGTGCGGGCAAAGAAACCGAGAGTGTAAAATGCGCCGGAAAAAAAAGCTGCCATCCCGTATACGAGTCTAACATACAACG
>JAITBL010000212.1 GCA_031283575.1 Treponema sp.
CTTTAATCGAAGGGGCAAAATACGTAAAAATTATACGGTTTTTTCAAGATGCGCCCTTAGCCGCCCAAAACCGGCTCTAGCCCGGATTGCCGGCAGAATGGCTTGCCGGTATCCAAGGCCGGGTTTCCCGTAAAACGGTGTATTCGGGCCGGGATGAGAACGGGTTCCCAGCCCGCGCAAGGGATTGGAGGGGTGCGTAAGCAGCCGCGCCGCAGGCGGGGCCGGAGCGGCAGCGGAGCCCCGGAAAGCCCGGTCGCCGCCCCGCAAGGGGCGGGCGATGCGCCCTTATGGGGTATAAGGGCTTGACGGTCTGAGGCTGCCGCCAAACTGCGGCTTGAAAACAGGCGTGGTAATACCATGACCGGTGCACGATGCGCACCCCCTTAACAGAGAAGTTAGAATGTGCTAATAATGTCTTCATCTTACAGGCGAGGAGAATGTTGAAGCATGACACTGGCAAATGTGCCGGCAGGCGGTTCGTTCAGGGTGGTTAAAGTGAGGCTGAACAGAGAGACGGGCAAGCGGCTTGCCGATATGGGGTTTATTTCAAATGTGAGCGGGGCCGTTGTCCGCACCGGTTTTCTGGGCGGGCCGTTGCAGGTTCGCATCATGGGGTATGACGCGCTGATACGGCGCTTTGAGGCGTCGGGAATAGACGTGGAGGTACCGGCAGGGGAAAGCGAAAAGGACGGCGTTAAATGACTGAAGAAATATTGATTGCGCTTGCCGGAAATACTAACAGCGGCAAGACGACGCTTTTTAATGCGCTGACCGGCGCGCATCACAAAACGGGGAACTATCCCGGCGTAACGGTGGAAAAACGGGAGGGCGTTGTCAAACGCGGTGGTAAAGCGTACCATTTTGTTGACCTGCCCGGCATTTACAGCCTTACCGCCTACTCTGAAGATGAGGTTGTGGCGCGCAGTTTTATTCTCCAGGAAAAGCCGGATGTCATTATCGACGTGCTTGATTCTACCAATCTGGAGCGCAATCTGTATCTGCTGCTGCAAATGCGGGAACTGGGTATTCCGACGGCCGCCGCCCTCAACATGACGGACGAGGCCGACCAAAACGGCATGGAAATAGATGAAAAGCAACTTGCGGCGCAATTCGGCCTTCCGTTTGTGAAAATTACCGCCCAGCGCGGGAAGGGTCTGGACAAGCTGCTTGATTCGGTTGACCGGCTTTTTTCAGGCGGTGCGGCGGGGATGTCCGGCGCGGCGGCGGGTTCCAATGCGGAGAACCGGTTCGGGTACGGCATCGAAATCGAAGAACGCCTGCGCGGTCTGCAAAATCTTATCACGGCGAAAGCGCCCGGCGTGTTCAATTCCCGCTGGCTTGCGGTAAAACTGCTTGAAAAAGACAAAAACGCGGTCTCGATGGTGCGAGAGAGTTCCGGCGGCGGTTCTGCGGGGGCCGCGATAGAACAGAAAGCGGACGAGGTCATACGGTGGATCGAAACCCGTTTTGGCAATGACAGCGAGATCGTCGTTTCCGAAAAACGCTACGAGTATATACGCAAGTCCGTCTTAGCGTCGGTAAAAACAGCGTCCGCGCCGGCATTCGCCCTTACCAAAAGACTGGACGGGGTGTTTATGAACCGGTTTCTTGCGCTGCCGCTTTTTCTCGGCATCCTGTGGGGCGTGTTTCAAATAACGTTCACGGTGGGCGCGTATCCGCAGGAATGGCTGGAGGCTTTCTTCGGGTTCCTTTCCGGCGCGGTGCTCAACGCCATGCCGAGCGGTCTTTTACGCAGTCTGATTGTTGACGGCATCATCGCCGGTGTGGGCGGCGTGCTAAGTTTCGTGCCGCTTGTCGTCATCCTATTCCTCCTGCTTTCCGTTTTGGAGGATTTGGGCTATATGTCGCGGGCCGCCTTTGCAACGGATAAACTTTTGCACGCGGTCGGGCTGCACGGCCAGTCGATTTTCCCGCTGATGCTCGGCTTCGGCTGCTCGATTCCCGCGGTCATGGCCTCCAGAACGCTGAAAAGCAGGCGCGACCGCATCATTACGGTTTTGGTTACGCCCATGATGAGCTGCGGCGCGAAACTCCCGATTCACCTGATGATGGCCGCCGCCTTCTTCCCGGAAAACGCGGGGAATATGGTCATGCTGCTCTACTTGTGCGGCGTTATTTTTGCCATTCTGTCCGCCCTGCTGCTGCGTCATACGGTACTGAAAGGCGATCCTACGCCGTTTGTCATGGAACTGCCCCCTTACCGGCTGCCGACTGTCCGCGGCATTTTGTGGCACGTGTTTGAAAAAACATGGCGTTACATCAAAAAGGCGGGCTCCATCATCCTTGCGTCCGCGGTTCTTATCTGGGTGATAACCAGTTTTCCTGCTTACGAGGCGGACGATGCCGAAGGAGACCGGCTTGCCGCCGCCTACAGGGCCGAAAATCCGGGAGCCGCCGAAGAAGATATCGAAGAGTACCGGGCGGCAATCGAGGCGGACCGTCTGCTGGAGTACAGTTTTGCAGGCCGTATCGGGAAGGCGATAGAGCCGGTCTTCAAGCCGCTTGGTTTTAACTGGCAGATGTCGGTGGCCTCCATCACGGGGTTTGCCGCAAAAGAAATCGTCGTTTCCACGCTCGGCATCCTGTATCATGCGGGGGCCGAAGAAAACGAGGAAAGCGAAACTTTGCGCGGCGCGCTTGCCGGGGATCCGCATTTAACGCCGCGGGCCGCGTTTGCCTTCATGCTTTTCATGCTGCTCATTCCACCCTGTTTTGCGGCTCTGGCGACTATTAAAGCGGAACTCGGCTGGAAATGGCTTGGTTTTGAATGCGCGTTCCTGCTCGCGCTGGGCTGGCTTGCCGCGTTTGCCGCCTTTCACATCGGGAGCCTGTTATGAATGGAGAAATCGTCATCGTCGGCGTTGTCGTGCTTGCCGGCGTTGTTTTTCTCGCGCGGCATCCGGTAAAACTGTTCGGGCCGGGCGTACCGGCGTGCTGTAGCGGCGGCAAAAAAGCCTGTCCGCGCTGCGGCGGTTCCCGTCGGGGCAGTTTGTCGCGCTTCAACACACCATCGTATAAAAATCCACAAGTGCGACAGGCTGCGAGCGCGCATGATGTTGATACCGAAGCGCCCGCTCAAGGCGGAAGGGAGTAGGGCTGACGGC
>JAITBL010000076.1 GCA_031283575.1 Treponema sp.
GCAGCGCCGCCAAATATTCCCATATTTTTACCATTGCCAGCGTGTCAAGGCGGCAATAGGCAAGCAGGGCTTTGCGGATCGCCGCGGCCTCTTCTTTTGGTTTGTTAACCAGCCCCGGATAGGCGTTCATGGCGTCTCCGCCGTGATGGATGAGTTCCAGATTGTCGTAATTCAGTTCGGGATCATCGCTGTACAGCGCGGGCAGCACCGCCTTAATGGAATAGGAGCCTTCAAACTCGCGGCGGTAATACGCGTGCGACTGGAACGGCGCCATGAGGTCTTTAATGTTATCATGAATATCCATAAGATGATCCGCCATGCCGGGATTGGCGGCGGAAAACTGTCTGGCCAACGCGGCGATGATTCTTTTTTCAAAACTCATGTTGTAGGCGAGTATACAGGCGCCACGGGGAATATCACGGCACAGGCGCTCCGCCAAAGGCAGGCGGGGATCTTTTCCTTCTTTTGCCAAAAACTCCCGGTGGATCAGGTTTCCGGCATTCCGCGCCGGGCTTTTTGGGGCTAAAAGGACGTGCAGGGAATACTGAAAGGGAATTTGCGCGTACGGGCGGATTCCGTCAAACGGGGGTATCGCGGGCTGAAATGTTTCAAAGTCAAGAAAGTACAGGGGAAAGCGCAGGCCGTCAAGAAAATTTTTTATCGCCGCATAGCTGATCTTCGGCGGTTTTTTTTCGGCTTCCGCCGCAATTTGCCGTTTTTGTTTTTCAGAAAGCCGCGTATTCTTTTTTAACAGATCCGCAAAAGTGATCACGCCTTCATGGTACAATTCAAATTTCCTGTTTTCACGCAGTCCTCTGACGGCAAAAACACTGTGTTCGGGAATATGCTTCCAGCAATATCCCTGATAGCCGCAGGCGTACGGATCGCCGCAATGAGGGCCTATATCCATTACCGGTTCCGCTTCCGCCCCGGCGGCAGATTTGAGCGCTTCAATCTTTCCGGCAATATTTTTTTGCATGAAACAAACGTCCCGGGTACAGTCAACAAGGGTAAAAAGTTTTTTTATGTCCAGATCGCCTTTTCGTTCATAGCCGCTGTTAATATGCATGAGGGATATTTTTTTCACTTTCAATCCGCACCCTGAAAGCACATAGTATTGAAAGGCCATATCGTCAAGATACACAGGCTTGAGCGCGGTGGAACTTTTTACTTCCGTAACTTCGACCCCGCCTTTTACAGACCTGATAATATCCACGGAACAAAAATTTCCCTCAAACGAAAAAGATCCTTCGGCTATGACCGGAACGCCCCGGGCCAGCAGATCTTTTGTTTCCCGTATCATCAGGGATTTGTCCGCATTGTAGGCGACCTCGGTAAAATCCCCAAAATAAGCCATGGCAAGATCGCCCACGGCGTTTCCGGTTTCCAGAACCGCTTCGTTAAGTGCGGAATCATCCCTCAATTCGCTTTTGTGCAGGTGCATCCACAGGATTTTCGGACATTGCAGGCCCTGGCAGTATCGTGATTTGGACAAATTCATAATGTTCCCCACCCGCCAAAAAATGGTAGACCGCAGAGATATTTCTGTCAAGGCATTACTTGCCGGCCTGCCGTAAGATAGCCGAAAAAGTATGGAAGCCGGTCTACTTGCTCTGATGTCCCCCGGTGAATGGCGGTAGCTGCAAGAGCTTCCATTTTGTCATAGGCCCCACCCCGGTTAACGTATGCCCGGAAATGCTCGGGGTATGGCCCTGTCGTAGTCTTCTTTGCCGAAGTAGGCCAGACCCCTGCCGACGCAGGCCTTGGCAAGGTCCGGCTTAAGCCGTAACGCCCCGGTATAGCCGGCAACGGCCAGGTCGTAGTCCTCCTGTTCCCGGTGTTCCTCGCCGCTCTTGTAGTGCTTTTCAGCGTCGGCCCCCTTGCACCCCGTCAGCGCCATTCCCGGGGCTGCGCAAGCCGCTTTCAAGGGTTGGGGCGTTTACAGTCCGGCGGTTTTTTTCTATACTGGGAAAAATGTCCAAACCGTTCTATGAGCGTGGTCTCCGCTTTTCCTGTACGCGTTGCTCGGTCTGTTGCAGGCGGGACCCCGGTTATGTCTTTCTTTCACGTAATGACGCCCGTCTTCTAGCTTCACAGTTGGAAATAGGCTATAGTGTTTTTGTGGAAAGCTACTGCCGCTGGGTTGATCCGGACGGGGAGGGGAAAACGCTCTCGCTGCGGGAAAAGGCCAATTATGACTGCATCCTCTGGGACGGGGGCTGTACGGTTTACCAAAACCGGCCCCTTCAATGCAGGACCTTTCCCTTTTGGGCGGAAAATCTTGCCTCTCCCGAAAACTGGAACCGGCTCGACTGTCCGGGGATTAATCGGGGCAAAACGCATACGGCGGCGTACATTGCCCTGCGCCTCGAAGCGCGCGGGGCCGATCCGGTCCTGAGGAGCGAGCCTTGAAGGTTTATTTTTGGGGGGTCAGGGGCTCCATTCCCGCGCCGCAGCTGCCGTCCCAGCTGCGCAGCAAAATTTCGGCGATTCTGGAGCGCCTTAACCCCGAGGACATCAGCAGCCCCGAAAACCGCGAAAAATTTCTTGCCGATCTGCCCCCGTGGCTCTTCGGTACGGTGGGGGGGAACACCCCCTGTATCAGCGTCAGGTGCGGCGCGCTCAAGGATCTTATCGTTTTTGACGCCGGTTCGGGACTGCGGGAGCTGGGGATCGCCGAGAGTAAAAAAAAACCAAAGACGCTCAAATACCATATTTTTTTCTCGCACTTCCACTGGGATCACCTCCAGGGTCTGCCTTTTTTTAACCCCTGCTATGATCCGTCGGTAACGGTTGATTTTTATTCACCCATGAAAAATCTGGAAACCGCCCTGCACGGCCAGATGACCAGTCCCTATTTTCCCGTTCACATGGAATCCATGGGCGCGTCGAAAATTTTTCATACGCTGGAAGAACCGGTCAATTTTGCCGGCGTCGAAATTTGCTTTCGCAAGATGAACCACCCCGGCGATTCCTATTCGTACAAGATCAGGGAGGGGGAGCGCAGCTTTATTTTTGCCACCGATACCGAGCTTTCCACGAGCGATTTTGAAAAGACCGAAGAAAATGTCGCTTACTTTGACGGCGCCGATTGCATCGTGCTGGATTCCCAGTATACTTTGGGCGAAGCTATCGAAAAGTACAATTGGGGGCACAGCGCCTTTAGTCTGGCCGTTGACTTTGCGGCCAATTGGAGGATCAGGCAGCTGGTGCTCTATCACCATGATCCGACCTACGATGACCGCAAACTCTTTAACATAATCCAGTCGGCCCGCTGGTATATGGAAAGGATGAACATCAAGGGCGTCGAGGTCGTTCTTGCCATGGAAGGCATGGAGTTAAACCTGTAGATGGGACTTGTTTTAAGCGGTGAAGAACTGCGCATTCTTTTTCCGCTCCTCAAGGGAATCGAAGCGCAGATGAAGAGCGCCGAAAGGGCGCTTCTTCTCAAGGTGGAGAAGGCTTTGTATGAACAGCTTTCCATACGTGAAATCGAAAATCTGCGAAGCGCGGGAGGTCTGGTTTGAGACGGGAACATAAAACGCCCAAAGGCCTGCGCCTGCTCTTCGGCCTCTTGAGTTCCCTTATCGCCGCGTTTTTAATTCTCGCGGCCATACTCGTGGGAACGGCGATCTATCTGAACAAGGCGCCGGAACCCCGTTCCGGCGTTTCGGCGGCGGGAATTACCCTTGACGGCGAGGGGAACGCCCTGATTACGATAGGCGAAGGGGAAAGTTCCTACGCGGTGGGACGGCGGCTGGAACAGGCGGGGCTGATCAGGACGCGCCACTTCTGGAACCTGCTTTCCCGCTTCGAAAAAGATTTTATCAAGGCGGGAACATACCGTATCCCGCTGCCCGCGTCCCAGACCGGAATACGCGGCGCCCTGGTTGAGGGCAGGCAGATACTTCTGCGGGTGACGATACCCGAAGGGGTCACGCTCAAAAAAGCCGCCGCGATTATGGAAACGGCGGGAATATGTTCCGCCGGGGACTTTTTGAGCGCCGCGCGGGACGGGCGCATCATCGAAAGCTATCAAATTCCCAACGCGACGATGGAAGGATATCTGTACCCGGAAACCTACTTCTTTCCCGCCGCCTATCCCGCCGAGCGCGTGATACGCGCCATGGCCGACACCTTTATGAGCCGCGTCAAAGAGATTGCCCCCGAGTCGGCCGGCATGAGCGCGGGAGAACTCAACAATATCATTATACTCGCTTCGATTGTGGAACGGGAATACCGTGTGGCCGACGAGGCGCCGATCATGGCGGGGGTGTTTTATAACCGGCTGCGGATCAATATGCCCCTGCAGTCCTGCGCTACCGTGGAATACCTTATCACCGAAATCCAGGAAAAACCCCATCCGTACCAGCTCTTCAATATCGACATTGAACAGATCCATCCTTTTAACACCTATGTCAACGGCGGTCTGCCCCCCGGGCCTATTTCGTTTCCCGGAAGAACGGCCCTCGACGCGGCCTTTCATCCCGCGCAGACCGATTACCTGTACTTTCGCCTGGTTGACGAGGCCGCCGGAAGGCACTACTTCTCGAAAAGCCTCGACGCCCACATCAAGGCCGGCGCTCTTTTTGTAAAGGGCTAGGATGGCCTTTCTTACCGAAGGCTGCAAACAACAGGTACTCGACAGCATCGACGCCGTGGCGGTGATAGGCGATTATCTGCGGCTCGAAAAAAAAGGCGGCCGTTACTGGGGCCTCTGTCCCTTTCACCATGAAAAAACCCCCTCTTTTACCGTCGACCCCGGCCGCAGGGGTTTTTACTGTTTCGGCTGCCACAAGGGGGGGAGCGTCATCAGCTTTGTCATGGAAATGGAAAAGCTTTCTTTTGGCGAGGCGCTGGAAGTTATGGCAAAGCGCTTCGGCGTGCCGCTTGTTTACGCGACGGACGCTTTCGGCGCCGGCGCCGAAGACAAACGCGGCGACGAATACGCGGAACTCTACCGCCGCATGGCGGGGACCTTTCATCATTTTCTTATGGAAAAATCTGACGGCGCGGCGGCAAAGCGGTATATTATGTCAAGGGGAATTTCGACCGATTCCATTATGCTTTTTAACCTGGGCTACGCGCCGGCGGATCGATCCTGGCTTTACCGCTTTTTGATCTCCAAAGGTGGTTTTTCCGGCGCTTTTTTGGCCGGTTCGGGGCTTTTTTTCCAGAAATCCCCCCAGACGGCCTTTTTTACCAACCGGCTTGTCTTTCCCATACAGGACCGGAACGGCAGGACCGTCGCCTTTGGGGGCCGCCTCCTTGAGGGCGAGGGGCCCAAATACCTCAATTCGCCGGAATCGGCGCTTTTTAAAAAGCGCCTCAGCCTTTACGCCCTGGATCTGGCCCTGCCGTCAATCAGGAGCGAAAAGTCCGTATATCTGGCCGAAGGCTACATGGACGTGATAGCCCTGCGCCAGAGCGGCGTGGCCAACGCGGTGGCGCCCCTGGGTACGGCCTTTACGGGCGAGCAGGCAAAGCTCCTCCGCCGCTGGGCCGACCGCGTCTATCTGCTCTTTGACAGCGATGAGGCCGGCCAAAACGCCGCCCTCAAGGCCGTTTTAACCGCCCGTAAAAACGGGCTGGAGTGTTTTGTCGTCAGAACGGCCGATTACTTCAGGGGAGAAGCCGAACTCCCCAAAGATCCGGCGGAGATTTTGCAGAAATTCGGCGGGGAGGCATTGCAAAAAAGTGTAAAATGTACTATAAGTGACCTTGAGTATGTCATTTCCCGTAGCAAATTCCTTCAAAACAAGTCACGGCAAGCGGCTTTTTTGTTTCCCTATCTGGACGCCCTTGACTCGGAGGTAACCAGAGACGTCTGGATTGGACTGATTGCCGACGCTCTTGGGGTAGAGCGGCGTTCGGTCCGTGAAGATTACCGGCGCGCGGAAAAGGCCGTAAAGGAGGCCGGCGAAGCGTCCCTCAAGGCGCCGCATCTCCGTTCCGGCGACGAACTGTTTTTGATGGCGATGGTGTGCTGCAATCCGGCGCTTTTTCGTACTTTGCGATCCCGTCTTGCCCTGGAAGATCTGACGGACCCTTACGCGAAGGAACTGTATATTATTCTCGAGGAATGGTTCAGGAACGACGGCGAGCATATTGAGGTTTGGGAACTGCTTCGCACGATAGGGGACGGGAATCTGCGGGATTATGTGATGCGTCAGGAAGCATCAGGCGCCTTTGACAAAAGCGGGCAAATGCTGGAAGACGGCATTACCCGCGTTAAAGCAAAGGTACTGGAACAGAGGATGGAGGAGATAGTCCGCTTATTGCGCGATCCTTCACTGGAACATTCAAGGCAGGAAGATTTGCTTGCCGAAAAACTGCATATAGATGCTGAATTAAAGGAATTATTTGAACTTTCTGCAACGCCTAAAAAGGAAACTGTGGATGACCGATAAGGACATCATATCGACGCCTCCGGAACCGCCTGCCGCCCCGCAGACGTCCTCCGTACAGCCGCTTTCCGCGAACGAAATAACGCCGCTTTCCGGCGAAGCGCCGAAAACCGGCGCGCCGGAGGAAAAGGCCGATACGCGGCCGCGGCGGAACGTTACCGAAGGAAGCGCCGGAATTTCCGCCGAGGCGGAAACCCCCGCGGACAAAAGTACGGCGGAAAACCCGCCGGCCGCCGGAAAACACAAAGCGATCAGGCATCCCAGGGGGAAAAAGTACCTGCAGGATATATCCGCCCCGAACGCCGACCTTAACGCCGATATTACCCTGGATCCCACGGTCCTGAAACTTGTCGAATACGGAAAAACAAAAAAAAGCCTTTCCTACGATGAACTGTCCGACTTTTTGCCGGAGCATATCGCCAATACCAGCAAGATCGAACAGGTGCTTGCCCTGCTCGAGGCAAACAGCGTACAGATCATCGAAGAAGATACCCTGGACGATGAAGAGCCCCACAAGGGTGAAAAAGACAAAAAGCGCCTTGTTTACAACGAAAAAGAATCTTCGGTGGACGATCCTATCAGGCTTTATCTGAGGGAAATCGGCAAGGAAAGCCTCCTCAGCGCCGGACAGGAAGTGGAGCTTTCCAAACTCATGGAAGAGGGCGAGAACATTGTCAAAACGGTGATCAGAAAGTCCGGCATGATCATTCCCGAATTTTTCCACATCGCCCAGCGGGCCTTTTCAAAAAAGGATCCCCGGGAACTTTCCCTTACCAAAAAAGAAATTACCGAGTACATGACCGAACGGCGCAGGCTCAACCAGTTTTACAAGGATACCCTGCGCCTTGTCGGTTCGGATCTCCGCAGTTATATCGACATAAAGCGGAAAATTATCGCCAAGGGCGGCGATATCTACGAAGATTCCGAGATTACCGGCCTTCGCCGGAAGATACTTGACGTGGTCGAAAACGCCGAAATTCACCCCGACGAAATTATCGGTTTTTCCGAAAAATTCGTCCAGGCCGCCAAAAAGATCAAGCGCTACAAAAAGGAACAGGAACGGATCGAAAAACGGCTGCGGGTCGCTTCGCTCAAGGATTTAAGGGCCCTGGGACGGGCCCTTACGATCCGCGCGGATCGCGAGGCGCTGGAAGAGAGCCTGGGCCTTTCTTCCGACGAAATAAAAGAGCTGATCCGCCACATCCAGGTTACCGAAAAAAAACTCCGCCAGATGGAGTCGGAATTCGAGGAAACGATCGAAAACATCAATCTTATGGCCAAGGAAATAAACCGCGGCCGTATCATGATGAAAAACGCCAAGGACCGGCTTATCAAGGCAAATTTGCGCCTGGTTGTTTCCATCGCCAAAAAGTATACCAACCGCGGACTGCATTTTTTTGATTTGGTGCAGGAAGGGAACATAGGTCTTATCAAGGCGGTGGAAAAATTTGAATACCGCAAGGGCTTCAAATTTTCCACCTATGCGACCTGGTGGATACGCCAGGCGATAACGCGATCGATTTCCGATCAGGCCAGGACGATACGCGTTCCGGTTCACATGATTGAACAGATCAACAAGGTGGTGCGGGAAAGCCGGCAGCTTATGCAGGTGCTGGGCAGGGAGCCGACGGACGAGGAAATCGCCGACCGGCTCGGCTGGACGGCGATTCGGGTCAAATCGGTCAAAAATGTCGCCCGCGAACCGATAAGCCTTGAAACTCCCATCGGCGAGGAAGAAGATTCCCTTTTGGGAGACTTTATCGAAGACAAGGATGTGGAAAATCCCGCCAATCAGACCGCGTTTACCCTGCTTCAGGAACAGCTGGACGGAGTGCTTTCCACGCTGCCGGCGCGGGAACAGGAAGTGCTTAAAATGCGTTTCGGCCTCGACGACGGCTATTCCCTCACCCTTGAAGAGGTGGGGCTGTACTTTAACGTAACCCGCGAGCGAATCCGCCAGATCGAAGCCAAGGCTTTAAGGCGGCTCCGGCATCCCAAACGGAGCCGTAAACTGAAAGATTATCTGGATCACTAGCGGGTGTAACATCCAAATAGCTGGATACAGGAAAAGAGAGGAGGAAGAATATGAACCATAAAGGAACACAAGGTAGACCGCTACGCGGTCAATCAGAAAGCACAAAGGCAAGATCTTTCCAGACTTATCCCTCCTTCGTGCGCCTTCCGCGCCTTAGTGGTAAAAAATTCTTAAACAGTGCTTTTCCGCGCCTTTGTGGTTAAATTCTTAACGATCTGTTTAGTCTTTGTATTTACAGGAGTGTATTATGCCGAAGGAAGATGTGTTTGAAAAACTGAGGAAGCTGCAGGAGATACTCTCCGAAAAAATACAGCTGGAACATGAGGTCGAGGAAGCCCCCAAGATTCTCGTAACGCAGGAAGAACTGCTTGCGCGGCTTAAAAAGTCCTTTATCGACAAAAACGTCGAATTCGAAAAATCCCGCGTTTCCGAAGCCGAATTCCGTAATTTGCTCGCCGAGGCCGAGTCCCACCGCGAAAAATCGGAAAAAAATATGGACGCGGTAAGCACCCAGCGTGAATACGAGGCGCTGGACAAGGAAATACGCGACGCCGCCGACAAGGAGCAGCAGTACCGCAAGGAACTCCAGAAAGAGGAGCGGACGCTTGCCGAACTGGACGAGCAGATTAAACAAAACACCGCCCTGATCGAAGCCCAGGAACAGGAGCTTGGGGAGCGCAAGACCGGTATCGAGGTGGAAGTCGCCGACAAAAAAGCCCAGATCGCCAATCTGGAAAAGGCCGAAAACGACCTGATACCGGGCCTTGATCCGGAAGTGCTGTTCAAGTTCGAGCGGATCATCCGCAACAAAATGGGAAAGGGCATTGTGGCGATTAAAAACGGCGTCTGTATGGGCTGCCACATGGTGCTGCCCGTGCAGTTTGCCAATACGGTGCGCCAAGGCGAGGAAATCGTGTTTTGCCCCTACTGTTCACGCATCCTCTACTATGAAGAATCGGGCGGGGACGAAGCGTCCTATTTTGACGCGGGAGATTCGGGCAGCCTTTCCGATCTTGACGATATTGATGACGAAGATTACGACGAAGGCGAGGAAGAGGAGGAAAAAGCGGGAATAGATTACGACGAGTAATTACAGGCGGTGAATGAAGCAGCCGCGGCATGAGACATTATGTCGAGGAAAGTCCGGGCTCCGCAGGGCGCGATGCCGGGTAACACCCGGGGGTTTCGGGGCCCAAGCTCCGAAACTACGGAAAGTGCAACAGAAAAGATACCGCCGGCGTCAGGCCTTTTGGCCGGCGCCGGTAAGGGTGAAATGGCGGGGTAAAAGCCCACCTCGGCGGCGGTAACGCCGCCGGAACTGCAAACCCCATCGGGAGCAAGGTCAAACAGCGCCTGTCCCTGTTCAGGGAACGGCTCCGTCTTTGACGGAACCGGAAGCTGCCCGCTTATGGCGCGGGTAGACCGCTTGAGACGGCCGGTAACGGCCGCCCCAGATAGATGGCTGCCGCCTCGAACTTCAGGCCGAAGGGCAGAAACGTTTTCCGCAGGAAAACGAATTTTTGCCTCGAACGCCAGTGAGAGGCATAAACAGAACCCGGCTTATGATTTCACCGCCTTTTTTCAGAGAGGGACAGGTAGACTTTTTATCGTAAAAAGTATTAAATAAGTACAATTATGCCCCGCATCCGCACCATTTTTGAAATTCTCAAAAACCAGGTTTTTTACGTCTTTATCGCCGTTGTCGGTATAGGGGCAATAACGGGCGTGGCCTTGCTGATAAGCTGGAAGAGCGGCGAAGCGCGGGAAAAAAATGAACTGCGGCGCGCCTTCGAAGCGGGCGACTACGGGGAAGTCTATGAAAAGAGTCTTGCCGCCCTGCAAAAAAAGCCCATGGACAGCTTTTTCCTTTCAACGAACGGTTTCGCTTCCTACCAGATGGCCCTTTCCCGTATCGACGGGGAGAGCGCGCAGGCCTATATCGACCAGGCAATCTGGTTCCTCAGGCGGGCATTGCTCAAAAAACCCTCGCGGGCCGGCCAAATCTGTTACGTGCTGGGCAAGGCGTATTACGCCAAAAGCGCCGATTACGCCGATTTGGCGGTAAAGTACCTGGAAGCGGCAAAGGCGGCGGGTGTCACCGCCCTGGACATCGACGAATATCTGGGGCTTGCCTACGCGTCGCTTAAAGATTACCGGAACAGTATCGCCGCCTACAGCCGGCTCCTCGGCGCGTCCGATACCGCTTCGGCCCCTTTGCTTATCCGCATCGCCGAATCCTACATGGGTCTGGAAGACTGGGACAATGCCCGCGCGTATCTGACGCGCTGCCTGGAAAACGTCAGGGACGCCGATGTGGAACTAAACGCAAGGCTGATGCTGGGCAGGGTTTTGCGGAACTCGGGCGATTCCGGCGGCGCCGAAGCGGCCTTTAACAGCGTTTTGGAAAGCGGTGAAAACGCCGAGGCCGCCTACGAGCTGGGGGAACTCTACACGGCCCGGGGCGAGACAACCAGGGCAAGGGCGGCTTACCGCAGGGCATACCGCGCCGATCCGGCTTTTGCGCCGGCCCAGGCGCGGCTTAATACTATGTGAGTCTTTGGAGGATTTATGTTTGGGGTGAAGTCGTCTAACATCGGAATTGATCTGGGTACCTGTAATACCCTTATCTATATACGGGGAAAGGGCATTGTTATCAATGAACCTTCCGTCGTAGCGGTCGAACGGGGAACAAAAAAAGTAATGGCGGTGGGCGAAGACGCCAAGCGCATGCTCTACAAAACTCCCGGAAATATTATCGCCATTCGTCCCATGCGGGACGGCGTTATCGCCGATATGGAATCGACGGAAAAAATGATACGCTACTTTATCACGAAGATTTTGCCGCGTTACCGTTTTATAAAGCCCCGCATGGTTATCGGCATTCCCTCCTGTATTACCGAAGTCGAAAAGCGGGCGGTAGAGGAAAGCGCCCTACGGGCCGGCGCCCGCGACGTAACGGTTATCGAAGAAAGCCTTGCCGCGGCAATAGGCGCGGACATTCCCATATTCGAACCCGCCGGCCACATGGTCTGCGACATAGGCGGCGGCACCACCGAAATTTCGGTTATCTCGCTGGGCGGCATGGTGGTTACCAACGCCATACGGCTCGGCGGCGACGAATTTGACGAGGCTATCATCAAACACGTCAGGAGCGTTCACAACCTCGTCATCGGCGAGCAGAGCGCCGAACGGCTTAAAATTGAAATCGGCAACGCTTCGCCCGATAAAACCATCGAGAAGGTTGAGATCAAGGGAACCGACGCGATTACCGGCCTTCCCCGCAGGCTCGAAATTGACTCGGTCGAAGTGCGCGAAGCGCTCAAGGATCCCATCACCCAGATCATCGATGAAATCAAGATTACCCTGGGCCAGACCCCGCCCGAACTGGCGGCGGACATTGTCGAACGCGGCATCGTGATGACCGGCGGAGGATCCCTTCTTAAGGGCCTTCCCAAGCTTATCTCCAAGGAAACGGGCGTTCCGGTAATCCTTGCGGAACGGCCCCTGGATTGTGTCGCGCTGGGCGCGGGCAAATACTTTGAATACGCCAAGGGCTTTGATAACGCCCGCAGCATCTACGACAACCTCAACGGGTAGTTTGCGGTATGACAGGGGACAATCCAGGGGAAAAAGCGCGGAGGCGCAACAACGCGGACGCGTATGTTTTTATCGGCCTGACGCTGCTCTCGTTTTCGGCCCTGCTCTTTTCCGCCCGCAGCTTTGTGGCCGAATTTGCCGATATGGGCCTTTCCATGTATACGGGACTGCGCGGCAGCATTCACAGTTTTAGTACCTTTATCTCCCGTACCGTTTTTTCGATCCGCGAGCTGGCTGTTTTAAAAGAACAGTATGACGAGCTCACCGGCAAAATGGTACGCTATGAACAGCTGGAACGCAACGCGGCCGAGATACGCCAGGAAAACTCGAGGCTCCGCGAACAGCTTGGTTTTTCCCAAATCCTTGAGTACCGGCATTTTGCCGCGGAGATCACCGGCCGCGATACGGACAATCTGTTTCTGGACTATGTGATCAACAAGGGAACGCGGAGCGGTATCAGCACGAATATGCCGGTGGTAACCTACCATGGCGGAACCCAGACTCTCGTGGGCAAGGTGGTGCAGGCGGCCTACGCGGAAAGCCTCGTTATGCCCCTCTACGATACAAACTCCTATGTTTCCTGCCGGCTCCGCGAATCCAGAATAGAGGGAATTGTGGAAGGGCAGGGGGGGGCGGAAAGCCCCCTGCTTATGCGTTTTGTGCGCGGCCGTTCCCGCGAGGAAATCGCCGTCGGCGAACCGGTGGTAACCAGCGGTCTGGGGGGAGTGTACCCCCCGGGGATCATTGTAGGGCGGGTCAGCAGAATACTTTATCAGGATACCGACACTTCCATCGAAATTGAAGTTGAAAGCACAACGGATTTTTCACGGCTTGAGTATGTCTTTGTCATAGACGCCGGAAGCGGCGGCCGGCAGGAAATAATTCCGGAAAATACCGATGGCTAAAAACATTGTCTGGACGACCGTTTTTATTCTGATTGCGGGCCTGCTTGAGTCGGCGCTGCTCGAAAAACTAACGCTTTACGACGCCAAACCGGATCTTGCCCTGGGAATACTCGTTTACAGCGCCTATGTAAACGGAACCATGAGCGGGCAGCTTACCGGTTTTATTTCCGGCATCTTTATTGACTTTTTATCACGGGCGCCGCTGGGCCTTAACGCGCTGATACGGACGATCATCGGCGCTCTGGGCGGGCTTATCCGCGGCCGTTTCTTTTTGGGCCGCGTACTGCTTCCCATGACGCTGTGCGCCGCGGCAACGGCCCTCAAGGCGCTGATGGTTTTTATTCTGCATCTGCTTTTTGCCGGCGCCGTTCCCGCCTATTCCCTTTTGGAACCCAAATTCTGGAGCGAGCTGCTGCTCAATACGCTGAGCGCTCCTTTTCTCTTCGGACTGCTCCAGCTTTTTAAACCTCTTCTGGTGCGGAGGGAACACTAATGTCCTCGTTTTTTGAGCCTTCGTTTGATCCGGCGGGCGGTGAAAAACCCCAGGGACGCATACGCCTGATGCAGTTTTTGTTCATTTTCTGTTTTGCGCTTTACGGGCTGCGGCTCTTTAATATGCAGGTTATCTCGGGCGATCAGTACCGCCAGAGGTCCTACGATATTGCGCGGCGCACTACGGTGATTCCGGCCCGGCGCGGGGAAATATTTGACCGCGGCGCCGGCGAGCCTGTTGTTCTCAACGACGACACCTTCGCCGTCTTTATAACTCCGGCGGAAGTGCCCGGGGGCATGATCCCTGAACTGATCACCAATGTCGCCTCAATACTGGGAGTGCCGCGGCGCGAAGTGGAAGAAAAAATTCCCCCGCAGTACTATTACCTCTACCAGCCCCTGGAGATTGCCGGCAACGTCTCGTTCCGTACCGTCGCGGCCCTGGCGGAAAATGTGGACACCCTGCAGGGCTTGAGCTGGCAGTCAAAACCGATCAGAAATTACGGCGAGATCGGCAGTCTTTCCCATATTGTCGGCTATGTGGGAAATATTACCCGCGACGAACTGACGGCGCTCTACAACGACGGCTACAAACAGGACGACGTAATCGGCAAGATGGGGCTTGAGCGCCAGTACGACAAGATACTGCGGGGCAGCGACGGCCTTGAAACGAGAACCGTGGACGTGCGGGGGCGGCGCATCACCGGCGACAATGAAAGGCAGGCGCCGATCATGGGAAAAAACCTCGTGCTGACCATTGACCGCGATATACAGTTATTGGCGGAAAAGGCGCTGGGCGAGCGCATGGGCGCCGCCGTGGTAATGAAGCCTGACGGCGAAGTGCTCGCCATGGTTTCGTATCCCTGGTACGATCCGAATCTGTTTAACCGCAGTAATATTTCGGCGGAATATACACGGCTCTCCGATGATCCGAATAAACCCTTTCTGAACCGCGCCATCCAGTCCAGCTACCCGCCGGCGTCAACCTTCAAGATACTTATGTCAACGGCCCTGTTGTCGGAGAACCTCATCAATCCCGAACAGCGGATCAACTGTACCGGCGGCATAGATTACGGAAACCGGCTCTGGCGCTGCTGGGCCAGGGGCGGCCATGGCTGGGTTAATCTGCAGCAGGCGCTGGCGGTTTCCTGCGACATTTATTTTTGGGTTGCCGGACGCGACAATGTCGGGGTTGACAGGATTATCAGCTATGCCCACGACTTTGGCTACGGCGAGTTGACGGGCATCGATCTTCCCGGTGAAATCGAAGGCTTTATTCCCACCCAGCAGTGGAAGGAGCGGCGATACCACGAACGCTGGCTTGCCGGCGACACGATGAACATGGCGATAGGCCAGGGCTTTACCCTGGTTACTCCCCTCCAGATTACCAATCTGGTTGCCACGGTGATTAACGACGGCATTGGTTACCGGCCCCATGTGCTCAAGGAAGTGCGTGATCCGGTTACCGGTGTGGTGGAACAAATTGTTAAGCCGGAAGAAATCCACAATATGCAGGATCGCGTAAACAAAAGGGTCTTTGAAACGGTACGGAGAAATATGCGGACCGTCGTTACCGAAGGTTCCGCCCGTTACCCCGACAATATCCGCGTCGTCGAACTTGCCGGCAAAACGGGAACGGCCGAAATAGGGCTTGCCGACCGCTGGCACTGCTGGTTTACCGCCTACGGCCCCTACAATACCACAAACCGCGACGAACAGGTGATCGCCACCGTCCTTGTCGAGGCTTCCAACCCCTGGGACTGGTGGGCGCCCTACGCGGTGGCGATTATTTTTCAGGGAATCTTTGCCGGCCAGAGTTACGAAGAGGCGGTCCGCGCGCTGGGTCTCCAGTATATGACGCCGGTTCAGGGACGCCGCGAATGAGGCCCCGTGATTTTCTTAAAATCGACTTTCCGCTTTTTTTTGCCGCCGTTATTTTAACGGTTTTCGGCATTCTGTTTATCTATTCGTCGGGTTTTAGTTCGACAGGAGACAGGTCGTCATCGGAGTATACAAAGCAGATTGTCTGGGCCGTCGCGGGAATCGCCATTGCCCTGACGCTCGCCATGGTCAATTTCCGCCGCCTCTACGATCTTTCCTTCTACCTTTACGCGGGAACAATCGCGCTTCTTCTCTACACCTGTTTCTTCGGACGCCTTGTCAACGGCGCCCGCGCGTGGATCGGAATCGGAAGTTTCGGCATACAGCCTTCGGAGTTTGCCAAAATCACCACGATTCTTTTTTTGGCCCGCCATCTCGACGCTACCCGGCACAGCCAGAATGAATTGAGCCGCTTCGCTTTTTCCTGCCTCTACGTACTCATTCCCATGGGCATTATTCTCCTGCAGCCCGATTTCGGAACCTCGCTGGTCTTTATCCCGATTCTGCTGGCGCTGACCTATATAGGCGGGATTACGATGCGTTATATAGCCTTTTTGGGGGGCGTGATCATCCTTGCCGGCCTTATGATGGTGCTTCCCCTGTGGCAGGAAACCATTCTGGACGGCGCCTTTCCGGTCCTGATGATTTTCCGGAACCCGCGCTTTGTTTTGTTCAGCGCGTTTGTCCTCTCGCTCATCACCGGAATTGCCCTCTATGGTTTTAGACGTTACAAAAGGCCCTGCTTCTTCTGGATATGTTACGCGGCGTCCATGTTGATCTTTTCGATTTTGGGATCCTTTGCCGCGGCCCGCGTGCTCAAAGACTACCAGTTGATGAGGCTCATCGTTTTCCTCGATCCCAATGTTGATCCCCGCGGATCGGGCTGGCATATAATCCAGTCGATGACGGCCATTGGTTCAGGAGGCCTTATGGGAAAAGGTTTTCTCCAGGGCACCCAGAGCCACTACCGTTTTTTGCCCCAGCAGAGTACCGACTTTATTTTTTCGATTTTTACCGAAGAATGGGGGCTTTTGGGCGGACTGCTTGTTTTTGGTCTTTTTCTGCTGATATGCCTCCGTCTTGTCAAAATCATAAAAACCACTTCGGATAATTTCGGCGCTTACATTGCTTCGGGTCTGGCCGCCATGTATTCGTTTCACTTTTTGATTAATGTCGGCATGGCCATGGGGGTCATGCCGATCACCGGTATTCCCCTGCTCTTTATGTCCTACGGCGGTTCCGCGCTTATTTCCGCCATGGCCGGCGTCGGGCTTGCCATGAGCATTCATGTGCGGCGTTTTCTCCGCTAGTTTCCGCCGGCCCCGCTGCGAATGAAATTTGTCGATCCCCTGACGGATCTTGGCCCGCGTCTTCTCGAAGTGGAAAAACCCGTGCGTTATACGGGCGGCGAATACGGCTCTCTTGCCGGCGCCACCATGAACGGCGCCTCGCTCCGCGCGGCAATAATCTTTCCCGATCTCTACGAGATCGGCATGTCCAATCAGGCTTTCCGCATACTCTACAACGGCCTGAATTCCGCCGGTGATGCCGGCGCGGGTATTTCCTGCGATCGGGCTTTCGCGCCCGCGCCGGATTTTGAAAAGCTCCTTGGCGAAACGGGAATACCCCTGTACGGCCTTGATACGGGAATCGCCCTGTACCAATGCGATCTGCTCCTTGTAACCCTGGGATACGAACTGGGGATTACCGGCTTTCTTTCCGTGCTGGAAACATCGCGCATAGCGCTCAGATCGGCCGATCGGGGGGAGGGCGACCCCATTGTGATCATGGGCGGCCCCTGCGTTTCCAACCCGCTTCCCTACAGCGCTTTTGTCGACGCGTTCTGGATCGGCGAGGCCGAAGCGGGTTTCTTCGATCTCTGCCGCCGCCTGGCCGCCCTCAAAAAAGCGGGCGCCGCGCGAAGTGATTTGTTGGCGCGGCTTGTTGAACATCCTTCCGTGTGGACGCGGGGAAAAGCGGGGCCCGTACGCCGCGCGGTCTATCCGCGTTTCGGCGCAGAGCAAAGCGCCGCGGCGGTTTTTCCGGTACCCAGCTTCAGCGTGGTTCAGCACCATGGGGCGGTGGAAATTATGCGGGGCTGCCCGAACGGCTGCCGTTTCTGCCACGCGGGCGTTTGGTACCGCCCCATGCGGCAAAAGCGCGCCGATTTGGTGATGCGCGAGACCGATGATTTTATCCGCCTGGGGGGCTACCGCGAAGTGAGCCTTTCATCCCTTTCAAGCGGCGACTATTGCCGCCTCGACGAATTGATAAGCGCCCTCAACCTCCGTTACGGCGGCCGGCATATTTCTTTTCAATTGCCTTCGCTCCGTGTTTCCGGCTTTTCGCTTTCCCTGCTGGGCGGTATCTCGGAAGTGCGAAAAAGCGGCCTTACCTTTGCCGTGGAAACTCCCCGCGATATGGATCAGCTTTCGCTTAACAAACAGGTCGGCCTTGAGGAAGTTTCGGCCATTCTGGCGGAAGCCCGCAGGCAGGGCTGGCGGGGGGCCAAGTTCTACTTTATGGTGGGCCTTCCCATAGCGGGAGGCGAAAACGAGGCCGAAGCGATTTGCGGCTTTGTCAACGAGGCGGCAAAAAGAACCAGGACTCACTTTAATGTCAATGTGGGCGTCTTTGTGCCCAAACCCCATACGCCCTATCAATGGGCGGCCCAGCTTGACGAGGAAACGGCCCGGCAAAAACTCCACGCCATTCAAAACGCCCTTAAACCCCGGGGCCATAAAGTCGGCGTACACGATCCCTTTACCGCCCAGCTGGAAGGCCTTATTTCACGGGGCGATGAGAGGGTAGGGGGCCTGATCGAGACGGCTTTCAGGCGGGGCTGCCGCCTTGACGGCTGGTCAGATTTTATCCGCAGGGACATTTGGCGGGAACTTTTTGCCGCTAACGCCGGTCTGGTCACGGAAGCGCTGCGGCCCAAAGCCCTGGACGAAAAGCTCCCCTGGGACATTATCGAAAGCGGAACGGATAAACGCCACCTTGCCGAAGAGTACGAAAATTCCAGAGCGGGAAAAAGTTCTGCGCCGTGTATGGAAAAGTGCACCAATTTTTGCGGATTATGCGGTAATGATATTAAGGTTGTCAGAAATTTTATACAGGCCGCAAATAAATCTGTCATGGGCGGCGAAATTGAACCGGCGGCGGGCGGACAGGGTGTTTCGGCGCAGAATGACTTACCCCGCTCTGAAACATTCGACACGGCTTCGAATAAAAAACCCGCCTACCGTATGCTTTTTTCTTATGCCAAACTTGGTAAAGCCGTTTTTGTTTCCCATTTGGGCGTCAACGAAGTTTTTTCAATGGCTTTTACCCGTTCGCAGATGCCCCTTGTTTATACCCGCGGCTTTAACCCGCTCATCAGGCTTGAGATTGCCTCTCCGGTCAGCATCGGCATAAGCTGCCGCGGCGAAATCGCCTCGGCCGATCTTGAATCCGTTGTCGCCCCCGATGAGTTTACGCGGCGCCTCAATACGCTGCTGCCCGAGGGATTCGCTATCACCGGCGCGGCGTTATACGAGATTCCCTTCGGCGCGAAAAAACATTCGCTGGCCTCGCTGCTGTGGGGCTTTCGTTACCGCGGCGAATATGTCGCCTTCAGGGACGACAAGGAATACCGATCGTCCCGCGCCGTCTACGGGCTACAAAGGGACGAAGTGCTGGCAAAACATCCCGGCGATCAGAGCGCTCATACCGGCTACTTCGGCGCGTATGATTTTTTATACAATCCCGTGATCTAAATAATGAGCCTCCGCGGGGTATTAAACCAGACTTTCGAATAAATAAGAGGAAGAATTATGAACCACTAAGGCGCAAAAGGCGCACAAAGGAA
>JAITBL010000075.1 GCA_031283575.1 Treponema sp.
CCGGCCTGCGCAAAGGCGACGCCATTATTACGATTGACCGGAATAAACTCCGGTCCGAAGGTTTCGGCGATTTTTTTACCTTTAACATTGACGGCCGGCGGATAAGCGGCAAAGCCGCTCCCAATCGCTATACCACGGTGTATCAGGCGGGGGCCGGCAATGCCCTTTCCCTCGCGCCGCCTGTCAGTACCCTGATGGCGCCGGTTTACGATCCCGGACAGCTTCTGCGCGAAGAGGAATACTTTCAGTACCTTATCAATGTTACGGCCTGGAAACTCAACCAGGGTAAACTGGAACTTTACACCACCGACCAGACCGGAAAGGAAACCGTACTTATCTATGGCAATTGAAAAAGTCCGCGCCCATCTTAAAACCTGGGGCCGCGAAGCTGATATAATTGAATTGGATGCCTCCACCGCAACCGTGGCCGAAGCCGCGGCGGCCCTGGGGGTAATTCCCGCCCGCATCGCCAAAAGCATTTCGCTAAAAACGCCGGAAAGCGCCGCTTCCTCAGCGCCGGCGATCCCGCCAGGCGAAGTTTCACGTGAAACATTTCCCGGCCCCGCCTTTATTGTGGTTACCGCCGGTGACGCCAGGCTCGACAATAAAAAGTTCAAAGCGCGCTTTGGCTTTAAGGCAAAAATGCTCACGCCCGAAGAAGCTCTGGAATATACCGGACATGCCGTAGGCGGCGTCTGTCCCTTCGGCCTTCCCTCCGGTATTGCCGTTTATCTGGACGAATCGATGAAGCGCTTTACGGCCGTTTTTCCCGCCTGCGGTTCGGGTAATTCGGCCATAGAGTTGACTCTTGCGGAACTGGAAACTTATTCGCGGACGGCGGGCTGGGTAGACGTATGCCGGCAAGACCCGGCGTAAATACCGCGAATTTGTTCCTTGGTTCTTTGTTAAAAATGCCGATAATCGCGTTATGAAAAAGCTTGTTGCCGGTTTGTTGCTTGTCTCACGGATTATTTTTGCGCAGGCCGCAAATCCGCCGCCCGCCGCGCTTCCGGAACCCGCCGTCTCCATTCCTGCGGCCATTCCCTTTGGCCTGGATACCTACCTGATTGGAGCCCGTAACGCGACGCCCCAATACGCGCGGGTCGAACTGCGTATCAACGATACCAGCCAGAGCTGGGAAATCAGCCTGATCAAAAAGAACGGCGAAATAGATACGATTAAACTGGAAGAATACGAAAACCTTGGCCGCGGCCACTCCGTTTTCCGGAAAATCACCATAACCGAAGGGAAAGTAATCACCGGCAGCGAACTCTTTGCCTATATACCGGCCTTTACCGACAAAATCCGTATTGATCTCTGCCTCAAAACCAATGAACACACCCGCCGCCGCGTAATTCTAAAACCGTAGCGTCACGGCGAAGAAATGTTTCACGTGAAACAAAATGAATCGTTTAACGCCGCTCTGATTTGACATTTACTGTCAAATCAACCGCGCGGCGTTTTAGGGTTCGACCGTTCGCCGCCGGACTTTTTTCTCGCCCTGGCGGCGTTTTTCGGCAAGGCGTCTTTCGCGGGCCGCTTTGCCTGGTTTGGTGGGACGGCGTTGTTTGGGGAGGCGGGCCGCGGCGGAAACAAGAGCCTCGGCGCGGGCGTAGGCGCGTTCGAGGTTTACCCGCTGGGAGCGTTCTTCGCTGGAGGCAATGACCAGCTCGCCGCCGCTTTCGCCGGCATCCGCTTCGCCGCCGGCCGTTTGCGGGGACCGGCGCGGGCCGCTGAGCCTTGGCGAGAGGACACGGACGAGCCGGTCCCGTTCCGCGGCGGAGAGGCCTTCGAGGGCGGCAAGGGGAACGCGCAGGGTTACTTTGGTGTTAAGTTTATTGACGTTTTGACCGCCCGGGCCGCCCGAACGGGAGAAGGACGCGTACGAAGCGGCCCGTATCGAGGCGTGGAGCAGTTCAAGGTTCATGTACAAGAACTTCGGCGATTTTATCCAAAGGCGCGCCACAGACGGGGCAGATTCTGGGATGTTCGGCGGTTGAGAAGGTATAACCGCAGGAGCTGCAGGTCCAGTAATTGCTTTCGGGAATGTCCCTGCCGGCTGTAATGGCGGGAAGGGCTTTTTCAAAAAGCCCCTGGTGGATCTTTTCGGCTTCCAGCGCGTCGGTAAAAGCGTACGCGGCAAGTCCCGCTCCGGCGGCCTTTGCGTGGTCAAGGCCGCCGCGGTATAGTTTTTTGACCTCGTACCGTTCATTGTCGACGCTTTCCGCGACGGCCCCGGAAAGTTCCTTCATGCTTTCCGAAGTGTAAAAGAAATTACGGGCGTGATAGAATTCCGAATCGGCGGCGGCCCGAAAAAGTTTTGCCAGATTGGGAAAGCCTTTTCGGGCCGCTTCTTCGGCATAGAGCCGGTAGCGGACATGGGCCATACATTCGCCGGTAAAGGAATCGGCAAGAAGGCCCCGTATTTCCGCCAAACCGGAAGAAGACACGGCCTCCGGTTCATCCTGACCGGCGTTCATTCCGGCGGCAAGTTCTTCCCGGGTAAAACGGAGCGTTCCGCCTTCATCGTAAAAAAAGCGCACAAGGTGATGGTAGGGAGCGCTGACGCCGTCGACGTTTTCGATCCGCGCCCCGCCCCCGCCCGAGGCAATGAGCCGTACGCCGTCAATCGTGTCTTCGAAATATGAATGAACATGACCGCAGAGGATGTACTTGAGTTTTTCTTTGTACGGCGCCAGGATACACGCGACTTTTTCCCATTCTTTGGCGCTTATGGCGTTTTCGCTTATACGGTTGGGCGGCGGAATGTGCATTGCCAGAACGATGTTGGCCCGCGTGTGTTGTTCAAGCGTCTCTTTTAAAAAGGCGGCGCTCGCTTTGGAAATCTTCCGCTCCGAATCGGCGAGCGCGACAAGCAGTGTTCTGGAGTCGGTAATCGCGTAATCGGCAAAGCCAAAACTGTCGGCGTAAAAATTCGTGTCGTGGTTTCCGCAGAGTACGAAGAGGGGGTTTTGGGTCAGGGAGTCCATCAGCTCTTTGACGCTTTGGTAAAAGAGTTTTGCGCCGGAGGGAACCACATCGCCCAGCACCAGGGTAAAGTCGTCGGCCGAAGCCATGGCAAGGAGTCCCGCGAAAATCTGCATGATTTCCGCCCCAAGGCCGTCACAGCCCGGATCGCCGATAACAGCGAACGATTTAAAATCGGGAATCTCGATAATTCTGCGCTTTATTTTTTGAACGCCCCGTGAAATGGTCATACCATAAGCGTAATGAAGCGGTCCGGCAAAAACAAGACATTAAGATACCGCGGGCCCATAGCGTTTTGAGGCTGACACGATTCGAACGTGCGACCTTCAGATCCGCAATCTGATGCTCTATCCAACTGAGCTACAACCTCGTCAATAACAACCGTGAAATTCAAGTATAACCGAATGGCCGGAATGTGTCAATGGGCCGCCCGAGGCAGTGTTACCTCCGTGTTACGCAAACGTAATGACATAAATTCCGTCCACTTGGCACGGAATTTGCTGTCACCGTTCCGTCCGCGGGGTACATACTCCGCCCCCTGGGACGGTTCACCCTGATTTCCGCCTCGTCCGCCCTGGGGAAGTTCTTCCTTTGCCGCCACATGGAAATAGTTGACTGTTTTATGCTGGTTTTAAGAATTACCGGCAAATCCTTGTCCGATAGTTCCTTAAAACGCCGCCAGAACATTCCGGCGTCAAATTGCCGGCCACTTCGATCTTTCCCGCATAAAGAGACCCTGTTTTACGTTGCCGTACCACGAAAAAACATGCTATTATACGCTATCCGCCACGCCAGGAGGCCCCTATGCCCAGAAAATACCTTGCCGTTGTTTTTGCGCTCTTAGCCGCCGCGCTGTCCGCCCAGGAGGCGGCGGATGTGGAAGTGTTTGCGCAGTTGGGGCATTCAGCCTGGGTATACTCCGCAGCATTCAGCCCCGACGGCAGGACCATCGTTTCCGGTTCCGTTGATAAAACCCTGAAACTCTGGGACGCCGCCACGGGCAGGGAACTCCGTACCCTCTTAG
>JAITBL010000082.1 GCA_031283575.1 Treponema sp.
CCGGCAATTCACCAAAGGACTGCAGCCGTGAAACAAGCGTATACAGGCTTTCTTCTTATTTTCCGAAAAGTCCCAGCTCAAGGAGCTCGCCGGAAGCCTCTTCCAAATCAAGGCCGCCCAGTATCCGCTTTCACTCGTCAACAACTTTTTTGCGAAGGCTGTTCCCGCGGTAGCATACTCCGCCCCGTAAAAAAAACGCGAAGAGGGCGGCAAAGAGCGAAGCCGTCATTAGCGGCGCGGTTTTTTCTTCCCCGGCGGGAAACGAGTGAAAGAGCAGCGACCGGTTTTTGGCGATGGGGCCAAGTATGCTTTCCAGTTTGGGGTTTAGCGCAAGGCGCGATTTTTTTTCATCCCAAAAACGGTAGAGGATGTGCCGTTCTTCGAGGTTGAGCAGCAGCGCGTGTAACTGCACATAGGAATATTCGCCCGAAAAAAAACGTTCCAGTTCATCCTCGCACGGCTCCCCCAAAAGCGCCACCGCGGCAATAATCCGGCTATCATGATCGTCGATATAGGCGGCCATGGTTTTTTGAATGTCGGAGCGGGAAAGAAAAACAGAAAGATCCTCAAGCAGATTTTGTTTGTTGAAAGGCGTTTTAATCGCGCCCAAAACGCTCCGCATAAGAACAAAGAAAGCGTTGTCCGGCAGGGTCATCAGCGCCGACTCCCAAAAAGAGGCGGGACGAAAAAAACTTTTCACGCGGGCTCCCGCACGGCGGAGGCCGCGCCGCTCAGCGCCGATTCTTCACCGGCCCAATACTGGATTGAATAACGGTAACCCTGTTCGGCCAAAAACTTTTGCCGGTTTGCCGCGAAATCTTCTTCGACCGTCGAACGCGAAACGATGGTGTAAAAGTATGAATTTTTATTTTTCTTGGGCCGCAGAATGCGCCCGAGGCGCTGGGCTTCTTCCTGGCGCGATCCAAAGGAACCGGAAAGCTGCACCGCCATGGAAGCGTCGGGAAGGTCCAGGGCAAAATTCGCGACCTTGGAAACGACCATAACGCGGATCTCGTTTTTTTTAAACGCGGCATAGATTTTTTCCCGTTCCGCGTTGGGAGTTTTTCCCGTTACGAGCGGCGCCCTGAGTTTTTCGGCGACCGACTCAAGCTGGGAAATATACTGGCCTATGACGAGGATCTGATCTTCGCGGTGATTGGCGATAAGCTCCATGGCCGCTTCTTCCTTTAAGGGGTTTTCCGCGGCAAGCCGGTACTTTTCGCGTTTTCCCGCCACCGCGTAGGGCACCTTGAGTTTATCCGGCAGATCGAGGCGCACTTCAATGCAGTGGGCTTCGGCAATCCATCCCTTTCGTTCAAGATCCTTCCAGGGCACATCGTAGCGCTTGGGACCGACCAGGCTGAACACGGCGTCCTCCGCTCCGTCTTCCCGCACCAGCGTCGCGGTAAGGCCAAGACGCCGCACCGCCTGTAATTCCGCCGTTACCCGAAACACCGGCGCGGGGAGCAGGTGCACTTCATCATAGATGATCAGGCCCCAGGGGTATTTGCGGAAAAGACTGAAGTGGGGAAAGTCGCCGCCGCGATCCGCCCGCCAGGTAAGGATCTGATAGGTGGCGATGGTCACGGGCGCGACGGATTTTGAGTCGCCCGAATACTCGGCGATCTGGGAGCGGGTTAAAGTGGTTTTATCGAGAAGTTCCTCGATCCACTGGTGAACCGCGGCGACATTGGCCGAAAGGATCAGCGTGTTTGTTTTCAAAAGGCTCATCACCGTCATGCCTACGACGGTTTTACCTGAACCGCAGGGAAGCACCACCACGCCGAAGCCGGTTCCCGGCCCGCCCTTTCCCAGAACGGATCGGGCCGCTTCTTCCTGGTAATCCCGCAGCGTAAACGCCTTGCCCGAAACGCAGTCTTTGCGCAGTGCGATTTCCAGGCTCTCCCCCGATTTAAGGGGCGCTTCGTCCTGCACCGGCCAGCCCAGCCGTATCAGTTCCCGCTTGATCGTACCCCTGTTGACGAGTTTAAGGGTGAAGCCGCCCGCGGTTCCCGTCAGGTAATCGGACAGTATCTTTGCGGCGGCGATTTCTTTTTCGATCACCGGATCGCTCACCGCGAGAAAAAGTTCGTCGCCGTTTCCGCCGCGGACGGCCTTGAGCAGAAGCTTTCCGTAGCGGCTCATCGTGTCGGCAAAACCGGCGCTGATTCCGCCGGGCACATCGTAACGGCTGTATTTCGCGAGGACGCCGATGACATCGGCGGCGCTCAGCCCCGCGCCGGCGGCGTTCCACAGGGAAAGCGGCGTTATGCGATAGGTATGAATGTGTTCAGGGGACTTCTCGAGCTCGGCAAAAGGAAGAATGGCCGCGCGCGCCTCTTCGGCTCCCGAAGCGTGAACATCCAGCAACAGGGTGTGATCGCTCTGTACGATGAGCGGCTTGTCCGCGCTTTCTTCCATAATTTACCTACAATTATAGCAGAAAACGGGGAGAGTATCCATAGCCCGCCGTGCCGCCGCGCGACGCCGCAAGCCTTGACCTTTTGCGCGCTTTCCGTTAAACTGGCTTATAAACCAAAAATCAACGGTTTATTTGCAAGCGGGACGCGGCTGTCGTATAACGGTATTACCCGAGCTTCCCAAGCTCGTGACGCGGGTTCGACTCCCGTCGGCCGCTTTTCTTCTACAACCCGCCATCCGGAGGCGCAAGGGGGAAATTCCCCGCATGCGCTTCCGTGTTTTACCGGTCAAGACCGCGGCTCCTGGGCGTTACAGCCTTTCCACTTCCTCCGCCGCAAGGCCGGTGTCTTCAATAATTTCAGCCACCGGCCGGCCCCTCGCTTTCATACGACGGGCTATTTCCCGTTGTTTTTTGGCTTCGCCTTTCTGTTCGCCTTCAGCCAGGCCTTCCGTACGACCCTCGGCTAAACCTTCCGCACGACCTTTCTGTTCGCCTTCGGCGAGACCTTCCGCATGACCTTTCTGTTCACCCTCTTCCAGCGCACCTTCTTTCATCAGCCGAAGGTCTGCCCGCCACAGCGCTTCCTGCTCCTTCGTTAAACGCCACCGTTCGCTCCAGCTCATTTTCTTTAATTC
>JAITBL010000141.1 GCA_031283575.1 Treponema sp.
ATCCGTGCGCTCATTCAAGATCCTCCTCGTGCCGGCAAAGCCGGAGTCCGGTTTGCTGAAATAGCCCCGCGCGCTTTCGGACTGGAGCGCGCGGAACCGGGATAATAGTAGAACATTCATACTAGCCCAAAGCGGAACAAAGGTCAAGGACCGGTGTCAGTCACCGATCAGAGGCCGGTGTCCGTCATGTCAATCACTTGCCGCGTTATCTATCCTTACTAAAAAAGTTATATTATACTATCTTTGTATACTGTGGATGTAATGGAAAAAAGAGGAAAAAATGAGCAATGAAGAATTTGTGATCTGGGATGAACGGTATTCGGTGGGGATTCCCCTTATCGACGAGCAGCACAAGGAGCTTATCAAGCTGACCAACAATCTCTATAAAGCCTGTCTGAACGGAAGCGAAGCGGCCAGGGGCCATTTCAGGGAAGCCGTTCGCGGTACGGTGTATTATGTAAAGTACCATTTTGCGGCGGAAGAGTATCTTTTGAAAAAAGCAAAATATCCCGACTTTACCCGCCACAAAAAGGAGCATGAAAGTTTTGTGATGAAGATTCTGGAGGATGTAAGAAACTTTAAGGACGGAAAACAATTTGTTCCCAATGTTTTTGTCCGCTACCTCAAGGACTGGATTCTTGCCCATATCGCGGTAGAAGACAAAAAATACGCCGATTACATACTTGGCCTGAAACGGCAGAACGAGATGAAACAGAGGAACAGCGCGTAAGGTTCACGCGTCTTTGCTGTTATACAGCAGCGTTTCATCCAGCCACCGCATAAGGCGGAGCGGCGACAGTTTGCCGCGCCTCTGATCCGCGGGCGGCCGGCCGTTAAGGCGGGCCAACACGGCAAAACTTTCACCAAGGTAAGCGCCCGGAGCGCCGGGAAAACGGAGGGCCGGCGTTATCATCAGCGACGACAGCATAAAGAGGCCTTCCAGCGTTACCGCCTTACGGATTCCGGCGATAAGGCTCCCCTGGGCAAGGGTAAAAGGCCCCAGTTCGCAGAGGACCTTTCCGAAAGGCGGGAACAGATTTACGAGCGTCACGAGGGCTGTTACGATGAGGGTGAAGAGCGGGCGCACCCGCTTGCCGCGAAAGATCGCGGCAAGAAAGAACAGGGCAAGGAGAGCGGCCTTTATCGCCAGTGAGGGAATGACGAGAAATACCGCCGTCATAAAAAGGCCCAGCGCAAACACAAGCGCCGCCCGCGTGTCCGGCCGGCCGCTTAAACGCGGCCGTTCCGCCGTCGCAATTTCCGCGCTTTTTTTCCGCACCCACGCCGATTGCGCGCAGAAGGCTTCGGCAAAAAGCCCCAGCGCAAGGCCGCTGACGATGCCCGCGCCAAGGAAGGGCGGCGTAAGGTAACGGACGCTTTCCCCCAGAAGAAGAAAGCGCGCCAGGACGAGTTGAGCGGCGTTACTGATAAAGGCCCCGCAAAGGCCGGCGCCGGCAAGGCTCAGGGGAACACGGCAGCGGGCGCGGAATACGCCAAGGCAGTACATGACGGCGGCGGAACCCGCCGTACCGGCAAGCGAAAATAAAAAAACCCAGGAAAAAAGACTCCCCGTAATCAGGGCCTGGCCCACTACCTTTACCGCCAGCAAAAGGCAGTATTCGCGGAGGGAAAAAATCATTCGCGCCGTCTGTGGTTTTTCGGACGCTCCGGCGGCGGACCGCGGAAACAGGGCGATGAGCAGGGGCAGATTGGCAAGGCCAAGGCGCATAAAGGGCAGCGGTTTGGGAATAAGGTAGTCGACGGCCGAAAGAAAAAGGCAGAGCCCGCCGAAAAGCCCGACGCCGGTATCTTCCGTCCGGCCGTAGGGGACTATCGGCGTTTGCGCCTTGCTTTGGGCCGGATCGCTACCAGGCCGCCGCATCAATATCCCGAGTGGCGCCGCCGGAGCTTTCCACGCCCACAAAAACGCCGTTGGGAAGGCAGGCGATCCACTGCCCCGAATCGTGAATGGCGCCGGCAGCGATACAGCTTTGGTTTGGACAGGGTGATGAAAGGATGCGCGCGCGGCCCCCGGACAATTGTACCGTCGTTACCCCGAGGGGGCCTTCGACTTCGACAAGGGCGTTTTCCGCGCGATCCAGCGGGTATACCCAGCGGCCGTTTCGGCCCCGCAGGACAAAACGGGGCTTTTCGGGCGAACTATATATCCTCAGCGAAAGAAATACCGTAACGGCAAGGCAGAGACAGAGCAGGACAAGGTCGAGTACGCGAAGGCGCGGTTTCAACGTTTTCACGGCCGCGGCCTTAAAACGGAGGTTTAGACCCCCACCACGGCGCTTACCTCGGGAACTTCCTTTTTGAGGTAGCTTTCAATGCCGTTTTTGAGGGTCATCGTCGCCATGGGGCAGGAACCGCAGGCGCCGGTAAGTTTTACCGAAACTTTTCCGTCATCGCTGACCGAAACAAATTCAACATCCCCCCCGTCGGCCTGAAGGGAAGGGCGAACGCTCTCAAGAGCGAGTTTCACTTTTTCTTCCATAACAAACTCCTGTAAAAAACAAACTCCTGTAAAACAACTGGGAATATAGTACTAAATTAGTCTGGAAAATTCAAGTGATCGGCGCAGCTATGACGAGCCTTTGCGTTATATATAGTGCATTATCGTTAGGGCGAAGTATTTACGGAGAACTTGCAGAGCATCTGCGGCCTGGCGGCTTTAATAGCCACGCGCGATACCCCCAGGGCGGGGTCATTCCGCCAGTATCTTTAAAATTTCCTCGGGGCTGTCCGCCTTAAGGATTTCCGCCCGTTTTTCGGAGCTTTTGAAGAGGAGCGAGACCTCGGCCAGAAACTGGAGGTGGGGTCCGGTTTTTTCGAGCGGGGACAGCGTCATAATAAAGATACGGCACGGTTCGTGGTCCAGGGCGTCAAAATCTACCGCGGTATCGGCAATGCCGATACAGGCCACCAAATCCTTGATCGTGGCGCTTTTGCCGTGAGGAATGGCGATTCCGTGCTTCATACCGGTGGACATTTTTTGTTCACGGTCCATAACCGCCGCAAAAGCCGCTCCGCGGTCCTGAATCTTGCCGGCGGAGACGAGAATATCGAGGAGTTCGTTGATGATCTCTTCTTTGGTGGAACCCTTCAAATGAAGGCTGATAGTGTCTTTGGTTAAAACGGTTTTTAAGTTCATTCTGGTGACAACAGTAACAAAGAAAATGCCAAAAGTCAAGCGAAAATCCGCGCCGGCAATTCAGGGCGCGATTACGCCGGAAAAACAAAAGATGATGTCAAATTTTGTAAGATTTTGCTAAATTCATTCATATTTTTGCCAAAATCAACGAAATAAAGTTAATATTTTGTTAAATTTTGTCAGATTATTTGCATTATTTTATTGACAGGGTGAAATTCAAATGGTACGATGAAGGCCATTATGAGTGAATCCTGAAACATTTTTTGACCGCGGGGATTCTTTGCCTTGCCGGACAATAGAGCCTGTTCCAAAACTAATTGACTGTGCGCTAACGCGCACGGTTTTGAAACAGGCTCTTGCAGTTTCTCAGGCTTTC
>JAITBL010000100.1 GCA_031283575.1 Treponema sp.
CGCCACAGCCTTGTAAAATGTTTCATGCGTCAAGTCCTTTATTCGGAGTCATTTATGTTACTATCATTTTCGGCTTCGGCAGGCCGGCGCAAAAATTCCCTTCGAACGAATCAAGTCTGACTCCGCCTTACGTCTTCCAGCATCAAACGGGGCGTTTCGCTGCCTTTAAACCAGTCGCGATTGACGCGGTACACGACATCGACTTTATCGCCCTTGTCAAAATCCACCTTGACGCGATCGGCGCTGTTCCAGTAAATCGCCGGCCACTTTAAAACGCCCGCGTCCAGCGTAAGCTTGCAGTGTTTGAGTTCTTCCTTTCCCATAAGCATGATGTCAAGTATCTTCAGGTTTTTCGACATAAAATAGAGCGGCCTGTTTTGCTCGCCGTAAGGCTCAAAGCGATCGCAGAGATCGAGTATATAGGGTTTTTCGCGGCCCCGCGCGTCCCTGATTTTTTTTGAAAGATACTCGGGCGGAATTTCGGCGTCAAGATCAATGGCCTCGTCTCCGTCCGGTTTCAATTCCATATTGGCCGAAATGGCGGTGAGCTTTGCCTGAAACTTTTCCCAGTTGGCAAGATCCATGCTGAATCCCGCGGCAAAATCGTGGCCTCCCCAGTCGGTAAAATATTCGGCGCATTGTTCCAGCAAAAAGTGAAGGTCGTATTCGCGCGCGGAACGGAAGGAGCCGGTGGCCTTTTCCCCGCCAAAGGTAACTACCAGGGAAGGCACCCTGAAAAAACCGGCCATGCGGTTGGCGACGATACCGGTAAGCCCCCTCGGAATTCCCGTGCCGCTGGCGGCGGCAAGATTATGGTGAAAACGGGGCAGGCTTTCGCGGCCCTGCTTTTCCGCGTCCACCCAAATGACTTCGCACAGACGCTTGCGTTCTTCGTTCATGGCGACGACGGCGCCGGCAAGTTCGTCCCGTTCGGCGGCGCTTCCGCCCAAAAGCAGGGCCGCCGCTTTTTCGGGGCTTCCCATGCGGCCGGCGGCGTTGATCACCGGCGTCAGCTGCCAGGAAATTTCTTCGGAGCCGATGTGCTTGCCGGCAAGGTCCTGTTTATAGAGCAGGTCCGAAAGGCCGGGACGGGCCTTTTGGAGCATGCTCGCCACGCCGGCCCTGACGATGAGCCGGTTTTCGTCACGCAGCGGCATAATGTCGGCGATGGTTCCCAGCGCGGCAAGCTGGAGCGCGGCGGAATCTTCCTCATCGGCAAGCTTTTCTTTTCGCCTGATAAAACTTACAAAAAGATTTTCCAGCACATCCAGCTCGCCGGCCCCGCCTTCGATATAACGGCCGATGCGGGATTCTTCTTTGAGGCGAAAGAGGCTCTTCCCCGCGGTCCGGGGAATTTCTTTTGCCACTTCGCCGGCGATGTCCAGCATGCGGAAATCAACCGAATTGCCGAACGCTTTCGCGAGCTGCCTGATCTGTAACGGCGCGTCCCAGCACAGTATCTGCTGGCCCGCGAGAAACGCCGGAAGCCGCGTTTCGGAAATGCCCACCATGCCGGGAACCACCGTTTCGGTAAGGGTATCGACAAGGACGAGGTTCCGCATCCTGGCGCTTTCAATAATGACGGCGTCGTTGCTGGGCCGCGCGTTGAGCAGGCAGATGTGCTGGCCGTAGACTTCGCTCTTCATGGCAAAGCGCAGGGCCGAAACCAGTTTGTACGCGACGGCGCAGCCCGACAGGTGTTTGAAAGGATAGTTTGAACCCGGCAGCCTGGGGTTTACCAGCGCGCAGGCTTCGGGCAGTTTTTCGCCCGGATTGTGGTGGTCGGTGACCACCACATCCACGCCGAGGGCGGCGGCGCGCTCAATTTCGGCGCGGCAGGAAATGCCGCAGTCAACGGTTATAATGAGGGTGCCGTAATTGGCGGCGAATTCTTCCACGGCGTCAATGGTAAGGCCGTAGGGTTCATCCTTGACGGGAATACGCCAGGCCGCGTCCATGCCCGCGCCGCGGAAAAAATCGGCCAGAAGCACCGTACCGGTAATGCCGTCGACATCGCGGTCGCCGAACACGAGTATCTTTTCGCCTTCTTCTTTTGCGGCG
Organism: Treponema sp.; assembly: GCA_031283575.1. Taxonomy (GTDB): domain Bacteria; phylum Spirochaetota; class Spirochaetia; order Treponematales; family Breznakiellaceae; genus JAIRYT01. Next base: position 2,062 of record JAITBL010000100.1, read on the forward strand.
AGGATGCGTTCCACCGCGTCTTCCATGCCGGGAAGTTCGAAGGGATTGCGGAGATGGCGGAGATCGCTTTCGAGGAAGTAACGGATTTCTTCGCCCGAACTGATGCCGCGGCGCAGCAGTATTGACGCGGCCAACAGATCGCAGCCGTATTTTTCGGCCAGCGCCTTAACCGCGGCGGAGGAAATTTCTTTCTTGCGCCATTCCATCACTCAGCCCCGCCGCCCGTTCCGGTTTTATCGCGGGCGGTAATTTCCTTAAGGACCATTTTTTGCGGCGGCGGGGGAGACGCGCCGTAGCTGACAGCTTCCCGCAGGCGGGGAAGCGAGGCGGCAAGGCCTTCTTCGGTGGCGGACCAGACGCGCATGATCACGTCGTCCGGCTGTACGGCGGCGCCGCGCTTTCGTAAAAACTCGACGCCGGCGGTGGGGCTTACCGGATCTTCGGTACGGCCGCGGCCGACTCCGAGGGTGACGGCGGCGTGTCCCACCTTCCACGCGTCGATGCCGGTGATGTAGCCGCCCGCGCCGGCGGGAACTTTGACTTCGGCGGCAAACGGCGATCGCCAGACGCCCCGCAGTTCAAGCAGTTTTTTGACATCGCCGCCCTGGCTCGCCACGTTTTGCAAAAAAAGTTCGCGGGGCTTTCCGCCGGCAAGACAGTCTTCGCAGAGGGAACGCGCCGCCGCCGCGTCCGCTGCCTTGCCGCCAAGCACGGCCATGCGCGAGGCCAGGGCCAGGGTTACTTCCATAAGGTCCGATGAATCGGCGGGGCCTTCGCCGCTTCCGGTTTTGCCTTCGAGGCAGTCGAGACATTCTTCCACTTCAAGAAAATTCCCCGTCATGCGCCCCAGAGGTTCGTCCATCGCGGTGAGCAGGGCGATAATTTTTTTGCCCATGGCCGCGCCGGTGTTTACCAAAGACAGGGCGAGCTTTTCGGCCATCGCCGGTTCCTTCATAAAAGCGCCCGAGCCGTATTTAACATCAAAGACCAGCGCTTCCGCGCCCTCGGCCGCTTTTTTGGAAAGAATGCTCGCCGTGATAAGCGGAATCGATTCGACCGTGGCGGTGACATCGCGCAGGGCATAGAGAAGCCGGTCCGCGGGGACTACTTCCCCTGTTTGGCCGGTCATCGCAAATCCGCCGGAACTGATAATACGCCGGAATTCTTCCGTCGACAAATTGGTACGGTACCCGGGAATTGCTTCGAGCTTGTCCAGCGTGCCGCCGGTGTGGCCAAGGGCGCGGCCCGACATCATGGGATCGCGAATCCCCAGCGCGGCAACGAGCGGCGCGATGATCAGGCTGGTCTTGTCGCCCACTCCGCCGGTGGAATGTTTGTCCACGAGGGGGCCGCCTATGCCGGCAAGATCGATCACCTGTCCGCTCTTGAGCATGACGTCGGTGAGGGCGGCGGTTTCCACCGCGCTCATGCCGGAAAAATAAACGGCCATTGCCCAGGCGGCGATTTGGTAGTCAGGGATTTGACCCGCGACATAACCGGCGATCAAAAATTCTATTTCGCCGCGGGACAATTCCCCGCCGTCACGTTTTGCCGCGATAATATCAACCGCTCTCATGTTCCACCTTGTTTTAATTCGCGGATGTCCGGAAACAGGCCGCCGGCCTACAGGGTAAAATGCAATACCGCGCGCGCCAACGCGCCCGCTTCGGACAGGACCGCCGGATCAGGAAGCGCGCCGCCGTTTTCTTCCGCGGAAAGAAGCCAGCGGCGGCTTTCCGCTCCCAAAAAAAGCCCGCTGCCCCGCGCGCACGCGGCACAGTACAGTTCCCCCGCGCGGTACCATACTACCCCATCGGGCGGGATTTCACAAGCGCAGGCGGAACAACGGGTCAAATCGGGCCGCTGTCCCAAAAAGTCCGCCCAGCGCCAGAGAAAGCGCAGGTAGAGGCTTTGGCACGCTTCCGCTCCGGCATACTCAAGCGCGTCCAGAGCGCCGGCGGCAAGGGCCAGCGCCTCGGGCCATGAACCGCCGCCGCCGTGGGAGTGCAGAAGCACGGCGCAGATTTTTGAAGCGCTTTCGCTGCGTTCGTATACCTCGCGCAGTCCCGGCCTCCAGGAGCTTACGTCAAATTCGTTTACCTTGCGCGTGTCCTTGACGGGGTCGTGATAGATGAGCAGACGCCCCGCGTTGAAGGGCGCGACAGAGGAACGGAGGGAACTTTTGGGACCGCCAAAGACCGTCGCCCGTACAATGCCCTCTTCGGCGCAGAGGAAAGAGGCTTCGCGGTTTTCGCCGGACCGCCTTACCCTCAGCGCCAGGGCGGTATAGACAGCGGTCCTTGTCAAGCGTCAGGTTCCTTCTTTTATAATCTCGATTTTAATCCCGCCGCACTGGCCGGGATCTTCTTTGGGAGGAACCGTAACGCGCAAGATGCCGTTTTTAAAAACGGCTTTGACCTTTTCCTGATCATACTTGTCCAGCGGAACAAAGTATTTTTGCCGGTCGATGTCCTTGAGTTTAAGCCGCCGCTTCAGGTAGCGGTTTTCCCCCTCCTGGCACTGTTCGCCGATGCGGGCGGAAAAGACCATGTAGTCCCCCTGAAAGGAAAGGCTGATGTCCTTTTCGTCAAAGCCCGCCAGGGCGAATTCAAAGGTAAGGCTGCGATCGGCGCTCATGTAAACATTCATGGGCGGATACGAATAGGCGGGATAGTAGTCGGTATGCTCGTCAAAACAGCGGCCAAAGACTTCGCCCATCGGTGAAAAGCCCTGCCCAAAACCCCGTGTGTTAAAGTTCCGCCGGAATTCCTCGCCCATGTCGCGGGCGGCGTCGAAGATCTCGTCGAAGATTGTGCCCAGATCGGAATAGCCATTCATGACTTTCATTATTCACACCTCCTGATGGCAGGTATAACGGCCCCCGCGGGCGCCTTAAGTAAATATACCTGTTTTCTGCGCGGCTTTCAAGCTGATTCCGCCCGAGAGCCCGCTCACGGTTCGCGGGGGAGCCTTGGCTGTTTACGCTAAACTTGACCCACAGATACAAATGAAGATAAAAAACCACAAAGATAAAAAACCACAACGGAGACCGCTTGCGCGGTCAATCAGAAAGCAGAAGGCGCACGAAGGAAGGAGGAATGGTTAGAGAACGACTCTCCATACTCCGGCCCTGAAGCTCCCCCGCGAAAGCGGG